>NZ_JBSFTC010000023.1:0-75443 GCF_053590415.1 Nonomuraea sp. NPDC003201 | reverse complement strand
CGACGCAAGGCGGCGTGGCGACGCAAGGCGGCGTGGCGACGCAAGGCGGCGTGGCGAGCACACCCCTGCGGGGCACGCGTGGCGGCGCGAGGCAAGCGTGTGGCGACACAGCGGGCCGGTGGCGGCGCGGGGCAAGCCGGTGGCGGCGTGGCGGGCCGGTGATTTGGGTGGGTGGAGGAGGTTGGGCGGCGAGGACGGGGGTGGTGGTTAAGGGTGGGGGTGGATGTGCTGGGGTGGGGGCGAGGGGTGGGGAATGCGAAACGCCCGGCCCCGCGATCTTGCGGGTCGGGCGTTGTGGGTGTTCAGAGCAAGAGCCCCCAAACGGAATCGAACCGTTGACCTTCTCCTTACCATGGAGACGCTCTGCCGACTGAGCTATAGGGGCCTGTCCGGCGCTGCGGACAGGTGTAACCATACACGGCACTCAGCGATGATGCGAACTCGTTCGGGCCTCCGCGCGCGCTTCCGTCCGCCGCCGCGTCGGCAGTTCGATGACCTCGCACAGGTCGGCCAGGTCGACGTGTCTGGCCACCTCCGCCACAGAGGTGCAGTCGGCGACCACCCACCCGTGCCGGCGCACCCGCAGCAGTTGCCGCCCGCCGTGCACCACGCCTACGACCTCGTAGCCGTCGAGGCCGACCCATCGCCTGTCCATAGCGGCACACAGTAGCCGCCGGGTCTCTCAATTTTTGCCACGCCACACGCGTTACAGGCCATACCGAATCAGTTCAGAGTCGGTAGAAACCCAAGAAATCCTTACGACGGGCGATGTCGTCCACGCGCACCACCGCACCGGTCTCGGGCGCGTTCATCATCTTCCCGTTGCCGAGATAGATGCCTACATGGTGGGTTTTGATGGCTTTTTTCGTGATGCTTCCGAAGAAGACCAGATCCCCCGGCATGGCCACCAGAACCCGCCGCATCCGTCGTACGTGATCGTTGGTGTTCCCCGGCCCCAGCACGTCGGACCCGCTGGCCAGCGCGTACACCCATCGCGCGAACCCCGAGCAGTCGAGCCCGCGCGTCCGGGCGGCCGGGCAGGGCCGGATCTTCCCCTGGTAGCCCTTGCAGGTCCCGTTCGACGGGCCGGGCTCCTCGGCGTGACCGCCTCCCCATGAGTAGACGATCCTGCGCTGCTCGATCTCGTACGCGATCCGCACGACGTTCTCCGGCACGTACAGCCCGAGCGGAACGGAGGCCGTGGCGACGAGCAGGACCAGCGCCGCCGCCCCTGCTGCCAGCCGCCACCGCCTCATACCGTCCCGCCCCCGACAAGCTCCATGGCCTTAGGAGTCATCCTGCCTCATGGGGATCTGCGCCGCTCGGCGGCTCCCGGGCAGGCGTCAGCGGGCCTTGAGGGTCAGTTTCACGGAGCCCACGGTGACGTACAGCCCGACCGTGCCCTTCGACTTCGACGGCTTCGTGGTGATCGTGAACGTCGCCTTCTGTCCCCGCGTCAGCTCCCCCACCTGGCACAGCACCGCCGTGCCGCTGAACTTGCACCCGGGCGCCCTCACCACGCGCTGCCCGCCGAACGCCCGCCCCGACACCTTGACGTCCTTGACGGGGTGCGGGCCGGTGTTCGAGACGGTGACCGTGTACGTCTTCCGGTTCCGGGCCGCGCCCGAGACCGTCACCTCGGCCGGCGGGTTGGCCAGCTCCTTGAGCTGGGACTCGGAGCCGTTGAACGAGTTCTGCCCACCGGCCAGCGTGCCCTTCTCCGCCGACTGCCAGAACGTGTGCCTCTTCCAGCCCTTCGGCAGCTCACCGGGGTCGCCGCCCCAGCGGGCGAGCCAGAGCGGGTTCGACTTGAACTTGTCGGAGTTCCCCGTGCAGGTCTGCCACCAGCTCGTGGTGGTGTAGATGATCGCGCGGCGGCCGGTGGCCTCGTGGTACTTCTTCGTGAAGTCCTTGATCCACGTGACCATGTCCTCGGCGGACAGGTCGTAGCAGTTGTTCTTGCCGTTCTTGTCCTTGTACGGGTTGTCCTCGATATCGAGCACTCCGGGCAGCGTTTGACCGTCGCTGATCCAGTTGCCGCCGTTCTGCAGGAAATAGTCGGCCTGGGCCGTCCCGTCGGATTCGTGTGGTTGCGCAAAGTGATATGCGCCCCGGATCAGCCCGGCCCCGGCGGCACCGCCGTACTGGGCGTCGAACCTAGGGTTGCGGTAGTTCGTCCCCTCGGTGGCCTGCACGAACGCGAACTTCGCGCCCCCGGAGGCCACGCTTTCCCAGTCGACCTCGCCCGTCCAGTTACTGACGTCGACGCCGGGAACACCGTCGGCCGCCTCCGCGACTCCACCCATACCTAAGGCAGCAATTACCGCAATTACCCACAGACTTTTCACGCGGGAGATCATTGCGGAGCCTGACACAACCCCGCAAGTCCCGAAATATCAACTGTTTTTGAGGTATCAAGCCAATAGACCGTCCCAACTCCCGGCGGCCGTGCCCCCGGCGCCCATTCCGCCCAGCGCTCGTCCCCGAGCCGGGCCTCCCCGTGGATCGCATGCCGCACCCGCCCCTCGTCGCTCGGCCTCCCGGTCTTCAGCAGGGACGACCTCAAGGAGACGCCGGCCGGCGTGCTCGAACGGCCGCCCGGGATGGGCGGGCGGGAATGGAGCAGGCGGCCGGGCGCGGCCGCCGGGGAGAGCATGTGGACGCTGCCGGCCCCGCCAGGAAATCTTCGCAACACCCGGAAAACCGCACCTCAGCGCCCCGAAATCCGCCGTCGCGGGCCACCGTCGGAAACGGCGTTTCCGCAGGTAGGAGGGGTTTATGAAAGTGACGTTCGCGTTTGCCAAACCGGATTGAACCTGCACAAACTTGATTCGATCCTCAATCGCGCCCCCGACCAGGGGTTATTTCGCCATGCCCGGAGAGGCCGACCATGATCCAAACCCGGGGACTGACCCGAGTGTTCAAAGTCAAGAAGGAGCGTGTGGAAGCCGTACGCGGCATCGACCTGGAGGTGGAGGCCGGCCAGCTCGTCGCCTTCCTGGGGCCCAACGGCGCGGGCAAGTCCACCACCCTGCGCATGCTCACGACCCTCCTGCCGCCCACCTCGGGCACCGCCATGGTGGCGGGCCACGACGTGGCCAAGGACCCGGCGGGCGTGCGCGCCCGCATCGGCTACGTCGGCCAGCGCAACAGCGCGGGCGAGAACTTCCTCGTCCGCGACGAGCTCGTCACCCAGGGCCGCTGCTACGGCCTGGACGCCAGGCAGGCGACCGCCCGCGCCGAGGAGCTGCTCGACCTGCTCGACCTCAGAGCGCTGGCCAAGCGGCGCCCCGGCACGCTCTCGGGCGGCCAGCGCCGCCGCCTGGACATCGCACTCGGCCTCATCCACCGCCCCGACCTGCTCTTCCTCGACGAGCCCTCGACCGGCCTCGACCCGAAGAGCCGCGCCGAGGTCTGGCAGCACATCCTCCGGCTGCGGGAGACGTACGGGACGACGCTGTTCCTGACCACCCACTACCTGGAGGAAGCCGACAACATGGCCGAACGCGTGGTGATCATCGACAACGGCCGGATCATCGCGGACGGCACCGCCGAGCAGCTCAAGAACGACCTCGCCGGCGACCACATCACGATCACCACCAGCACGGAGGAGGAGGCGCGCAGGGCCGCGGAGCTCGGTGGCGGCGCCGCCGACGGCACCACCGTGCGCCTGCGCGTCCCCAACGCGGCCGCCGCGCTCCCCGACTACCTCAGAACCCTGGACGGCTCCGGCATCAAGGTCACCACCGCCGAGACCATCCGTCCGACGCTCGACGACGTGTTCCTCGCTCTTACCGGGAGAAGCCTCACCGATGACGACATTCTTTCGTGACACCGCCACCGTCTTCTCGCGGGAGTTCAAGCCGGTCATGCGCGACTCGGTCGGGCTGCTGTTCGAGATGGGGCAGCCGCTGCTGTTCCTGTTCCTGTTCGGGTCGCTGCTGGACGGGGCGGTCGGGTCGTCGTGGCAGTGGTTCGTGCCGGGGATCCTGGTCATGATGTGCCTGACGGGCCCCATGTCCGCCGGCTACACCCTGCTGGTCGAGCTGATCGGCGGCTCGCTGGAGCGCATGATGGTCACCCCGCTGAACCGCACGGCGATGCTGGTGGGCCGGACGTTGAAGACCATGATCGTGCTGCTGGCCCAGGCCGTCCTGATCATCGTGCTGGCCGTCCCCCTGGGCTTCGAGCTGTATCCGGCGGGCGTCCTGGCGGGCCTGGCGCAGCTGGTCGTCTTCGGCGTCGGCCTGGGCTCGCTCTCGTTCGTGCTGGCCATCAAGTCGGCGCCCGGCGGCACGCTCTTCTACATCGTCAGCCAGTCGATCATGTTCCCCCTGCTCCTCCTCTCGGGGATGATGCTCCCCCTGGAGACGGCTCCGGCGTGGCTGCGGACGATCGGGTACGCCAATCCGGTCACGTACATCGTCGAAGGCCAGCGAGCCCTCTTCTCCGGCAACCTGACAAGCCCCTCGATCCTGTACGGGACCGCCGCCGCCTGCGGGGTAGCCGCGATCGGCCTGTATCTGGGCAACCGGGCCATGCGCCGGGGTGTCTGAGACCCTTGAGGGATGACTCATCTGACGGTCCCCTGGATCCCCGTACGCCACCGCCTGGACGTGATCCTGTCCCCGGCCCTCCCGCCTGTGGACAAGACCACGTCGGCGTTCGCGTTCGTCTCGGACCAGACCGGCAGAACGCTCATGACGTGCGTGGACGAGGAGGGCCGCGGGTGGGACATCCCCGGCGGCCACCTCGAACCCGGCGAATCGGCCCTCGACGCCGCGGCCAGGGAGCTGTATGAGGAGACCGGCCTGCGCCTGCCGGCCACCGCGCTGTCCGCCTTCGCCTGGCAGCGCATCGAGCTCCTGGACGCGGCCCCGGCCGGCTACCGCTACCCGCCGCTGACGTACATGGTGATGTTCAGGGCCCGTCTCCCGCATCCGGGCCGGCCGACCCAACCGCCGGCCGGCTCGGAGAGCACCAGGGCCGACTGGCTCCCGCCATCGGAGATCGCCCGCGTCTGCCCTGATCGCACCTGGTTGCCGCTTCTGGACGGCCTGAGCCCGCACTAGCTATTTGGGCGCCTTCTCGGCGAAGAGATAGCCGCCCACGATCACGAACCCGATCTGGAAGAGCCAGAGCCGCACGTCCGCCACCTCGGGTTTCATCTGGCTCCACGCCTGCTCCGGCAGGAAGCCGGGGCCGAGGATGCTGGCCAGGACGACGGTGATGAGCACGCCTAAGTAGACGCCGATGAACCAGCTGCGATGGCGGACCGCGGTCTTCTCCAGCAGCTGCACCACCGGCGAGTCCGGGGGCGGCGGGGAGAGATCCACCAGCTCGCTCTTCGGTCGGACGTCCTCGGCCCCCTCGACCCCGGATCGATCTCCGGCGCCAGACGGCTGACTGGCTCCACTCATGTTTCCTCCATCAGCCCAGTCGTCAGGGCTGACTACGGGGAGGTGCGTTGGACCACCTCAGACTGCGATGGGACCCACCTCGGAGAGCGAGCCACGTGTTTATGTCAGATTTCTGCCGCTTCATGCGGGATTTCTGCCACGCTGCCCGATCGCGCGCCCCTGCGGGATAAGGCACATCCTAGGGGCCTGTGGGATTCGAGCGCGCCTTTAGCCCACATTTCATGATGCCGCGACGCGTACTATTTGCCAGAATTAACCGTATATGAGGCACAGGAGGAGATCTTTCCGCACCGGTATAACGTTCTTCCGTCGAGGTGTGACAGGACAACACTCGGTACGGATTGGACCCGTTCCTCATGGCAAGCCAGCGTGTATAAAAAGCATGCACCTATCGATGAGGACCGAGAGCAGCGAGACGTCGGAGCATCCCCGCCCTCTACTCCACGTGCCCCCTTACCCCCAAGGGCCAGGTGACATGACCATGACGCGTGAGTCCACCGGCAAGGACCCCAGGCTCGAGCAGGAGAGGAGCAACAACAACAGCAATTTCGTCCGGCTGTCCGTCAATCTGAGCCACGAAACAGCGCAGACGTTCAAGGCACTGGCCGAGCGCAAGGGCCTGTCGTTCACCGAGGCGATCCGCCGCGCCATCACCATCTGGAAATTCGTCGAGGACCAGCTCGCGCAGGGCCACGAGCTGGCCATCGTGGAATCCGACGGAAATCCGCGAAAAATACTGTTCCTATGATCAGCCATTCACCGGGGCCCTATGACGGAAGAGGCTCTCGGGTGAAGCTCGCGCGGTAGGCCGTGGGAGTGAGGCCGACCCGGCTGACCAGGTGTTTGCGGAGGGAGTCCGCGCTGCCCAGGCCGCTCCGCCCGGCCACCTGGTCCATCGGCAGTCCGGTGGTCTCCAGCAGCTCCCTGGCCCGGTCGACGCGCCGGTGCAGCAGCCACTGGAGCGGGCTCAGCCCGGTCTCGGCGTGGAAGCGCCTGGTCAGGGTACGCACGCTGATCCTGGCGTGGCCGGCCAGGTCGGCCAGGGTGAGCGGGCGGTCGAGGTGCTCGAGCGCCCAGGCCCGGGTGGGGGCGAGCGAGGTGCCGCGCTCGGGAGGCAGCGGGGTCTCGATGAACTGGGCCTGCCCGCCCGGCCGTACGGGGGAGACGACCGCGAGCCGGGCGGCCGTGTTGGCCACCGCCGCCCCGTAGTCGAGCCTGATCAGGTGCAGGCACAGGTCGATGGCGGCCGCGGCGCCCGCCGAGGTGAAGATGCCGTCGTCCTCGACGAACAGGACGTCGGGCCGCACGTCGACCGACGGGAAGCGGGCGGCGAGGTCGCCGGCCAGCCCCCAGTGGGTGGTGGCGCGGCGCCCGTCGAGCAGGCCGGCCTGGGCCAGCACGAACGCGCCCGTGCACAGCGAGGCGATCCGCGCCCCGCCGGCCGCGGCCTTCCGCAGGGCGTCGAGGACCTCCGGGGGAGCCGGCTCGCCGCCGCTGCCGACCGCGACCACCGTGTCGGCCTCCTCCAGTGCCTCCAGGCCGTGCGCCACCACCACGTCGGGGCCCCCGACGGTCGGCACGGGGCCGGGCCGCGCAGTACAGACGCGTACGTCGTAATGCGGGACGCTGTTGAACACCATGAGCGGGATCGAGACGTCGAAGCCCAGCACGGGAGGGACGATCACTGCGGCGAGGCGGTGCATGGCCAGATCCTCCGGATAGTTGGCATTCCGGCCACTATGCCACGAGGCCGCAGGTCGGCACCGTTGTCATCATGAAATTTCATGTGATCGTGGGTCGCGGGGCCACCGCGTCGAAGACCGCTCTGCTGCTGGCCGAGGACGGCGAGCGGGTACGGATGATCAGCCGCACGGGCGGCGGGCCCGACCACCGGCTCGTCGAGAGGGTCGCCGCGGACGCGACCGACACCGACCGGCTCACCGAGCTGGCCGAGGGGGCGGACACGCTGTTCACCACCGCCGTGCCGCCCTACCACACCTGGCCCGAGCAGTTGCCGATCCTGTCGGCGTCGCTGCTCACCGCGGTGCGGCGGACGGGCGCCGCGTACGTCATGCTCGGCAACATCTACGGTTACGGCCCCGTGGACGGGCCGATCACGCCGCACTTCCCGCTGACGGCGACCGGGCCCAAGGGGCGGGCCAGGGCGCGGGCGTGGGAGGAGGCCGCCGCCTCGGGGGTGAAGGTCACCGAGGTGCGGGCCGGCCAGTTCTACGGCGCCGGCGCCTTCTCGGTGTTCAGCCTCCTGGTGCAGCGGCCCGTGCTGGAGGGCCGGCTCGTCCTGGTGCCGCAGGAACTCGACGTTCCGCACAGTTACTCGGCGATCGACGACACCGCGCGCACGCTGGTCGCCGCGAGCCGGGAGGAGCAGGCGTACGGGAGGGCCTGGCACGTGCCCACCGCGACCCTGTCGGTGCGGGAACTGGCCCGGCGGCTCGCGGAACTCTCGGGAGCGCCCGCGCCGCGACTGGAGGAGATGACGGAACGCGACCTGACCCTGCTCGGGATCACCGATCCGTTGTGGGGAGAGATGCACGAAGTGCTCACCAAGCCGGGCCACCCGCTCGTCCTCGACTTCTCCGAGACCGAGAAGATCCTCGGCGTCGGCGCCACCCCGGTCGAGGAGGTGCTCCGGCAACTGATCTAGCGTCGCGAGAGCGCCGGCTCGTTGAGTCGGTTGCTGAAGCGGGCGAGCATGGCGGTCTGGGACGTCTCGGGGAACAACCGGGCGACCAGCGGTGGGACGCGCCAGTTCGCGGGGTTGCGCCTGGCCAGCCGGGAGACCAGGGAGATGTACGGGTAGCGGACCTTCTCGTAGGCGCGCAGCCGTACCGCCGGGTCGCCGCCGCCCTTGGCGAGCTCGCGCCCGAGCATCCACGCGTCCTCGAGGGTCTGGTTGGCGCCCTGCCCCAGGGTGGGCGGCATGATGTGGGCCGCGTCGCCGACCAGGGTGATCCGCCCCTTGCCCCACGCCGGGCGCACCTTGGTCCAGTGGTGGCCGAAGAACTCGAGGTCGTCCTCGGTCGCGCCGGCCAGCACCTCGGGGACGGGTGACGCCCAGTGCCCGAACCGCCGCCTCAGCTCGGCCAGCGGCGCGGCCGGCCGCGGATCGGCGGGCGACCAGCGCACGTCGAACCACCACTGCAGCAGGCCTTCACCGGCGGGCATGAGCCCGCACGCGCCCTCGCGCCCCGAGATGATGAGGTGCCGGTGCGTGCCGGCGAGATCGATGTCGATCCGGCTGAGCCCCTGCCAGGTGCCGAAGGTCGCCGGACGTACGGCGCCGTCGCCCCACAGGCAGCGCCGTACGACCGAGTGGTGGCCGTCGGCTCCGATCAGCAGGTCTCCCCTGTCCGTCGAGCCGTCGCCGAAGGTCGCCGTGACCTGGCCGTCGTCCTGGGTCACGCCCCGGCAGGCCAGGCCATGGCGGACGAGGTCGCCGGGAAGTCCGTCGGCCAGGCGTTCCAGCAGGTGGCGGCGGGGGATCGCCCTGGTCTCGAAGCCGAAGCGGCCGGCCGCGTGGGCGATGTCCATGCTGGTACGCAGCCGGCCGCCGGCGGTCAGCGCGTCGATCCGGTCGATGCGGGCGCCGACGCCGTCGAGGTCGATGCCGAGATCGTTCAGCACGGCGGTGCCGTTGCTCCAGATGAGCACCGCCTTGCCGCCCGTCCGCCGGGCCGGAGCCTGCTCGTAGACCCGCACCCGGTGACCGGCGGCCAGCAGCCCGCGCGCGACGGCCAGGCCGCCCACCCCGGCGCCGATGATGAGAACATCCATGTCTCCTCCAAAGCGGAGTATCTTCGATATGAAGATACTCCGCGATGGAGTAGGTTAGGAAAGTGGCCCACGAACATCCAGACGACGTCTTCCGCGAGTTCCTGGTCGCGGTCCTCCTGCACAACGAGGCGGTCGCCGACCGGCTCGGCCTGCAACCCGTCGACGTGGCGGCCGCCATCCTGCTGGAGACGCGCGGGCCGCTCGCCGTGGGGGCGATCTCCGAGGAGCTGGGGCTGCCGTCCGCCTCGACGACCCGGCTGATCGACAGGCTGGAGAAGGCGGGCTACGTACGGCGGGTGCGCGGCGAACGCGACCGGCGCACGGTCACCGTGGAGCTGGTCGAGGGCGGCCTGGACGACTACAACGCCGCCTGCGAGGCGTCCAGGCGGCACCTGGCGGCGATCAGCGCGCACTACGAGCCGGAGCAGGCGATGGTGATGCTGGACATGTTCAGCCGCGTCACCGAGGCCTACCGATGCGCCACCAAGGAGGTACGGGGGTGAACCCCGCGAAGCTCGCTCACGACGCGCCGAGCCGGACCTCCGCCACCGGTCGCCAGTCCCATGCCGTCTCCGGGCCGTCCTGGTTGACGACGTGGATGCTGCGGATCGTCACCTCGCGCTCCGGAAGGCGCTCGCCGAGCGCGTCGATGATGGGCGCCGCCGGGCCGTCCGCGTTGCTGTAGGCCACGGTGACGTGCGGCAGCCACGTGTCATGGGCGAGCACGCCGTCACGTCCCGTGGCCGCCCTCGTGGCGAACCGCGCCGCCTCCAGCAGGGGCCGCAGCCGCTCGGCCGGCCGCGCCTCCAGCACGACCGCCTCGGGGTGGTAGAGCACCCGCCCCAGCGTCACCGTGATCGGCGCGACCCGAGCGAGCTGGCCCGCCGCCTCCGCGGCCATCACGGTCACCTGACGCTCGGTGATCTCGTGCGAGTATCCGGCGACGAACGTGGTGAGGTGGATGAACCGCCGCGGCACCAGATCGAGCCCCGCCAGGCCGGCCAGCCGGCCGTGCGCCTCCTCGACGATGGCCCGCGCCTGCGGGTCCTCCCCCAGCAGAACGTGCCAGTAGAGCCGCCCCTGCCCCGGCGGCAGCATGAGCGATCGGCGCTTCTCCCAGCGATTCGCCATACGCGTCGGAAGCGGGCTCACGCGTCCTCCTCGGTGGGAGCGGGCAGCTGATCTGCTCACGCAGCGTGGTCACGATATCCGACTCGGTGAGCCGCGGTCACGAGGGGAATCGCGGGACAGCCGCACGTAGGCCCGGTCGTCGAAACTCTCGGCGCCGGCCGCCACCGCCTTGGTGGCCGCGTGTTCCATGATGCGCAGCCGATCGGCCCGTAACGAGGCCCGGAGCTCCGCTTCGGCTCCCGCGAGGGTCTGCGCCGGGCCGAGGTAGCCGTCCGACGCCAGCACCACCTCGTCCGCGTCCTCCGCCAGCACGAACGTCTCCACGAACCGCTCCGGGACCGGCCGCCCGTCCAGCACGCCGTATCCGAAAGGACCGGCCTCATCCCGGTTGGCCAGCACGGCCTGGCGCTCCAGCACCGGCCGGATCAGCGCCCGTCCCGGATCGGTGGCCGCCAGATCCTCCGGGCGTTCCCCCTGCAGCAGCAGGCAGTGCAGGTAGGCGGCCCGGGCCCCGGCCAGCACCGTGTCGATCAGCTTCCCGCCGGGGTGACGACGCCACCCGCCGTCGCGGTGACCCAGGGAGACGTGGACGTCACCCACGCGCCACATCAGCCGCCGCCTCGGCCACACCACCGCCGCGACGGCGGCCGGCGCGAGAAGGTCGTCGTCGGCGACGGACCACTTGCGGCGCAGCTCCATGAGCTCCGCCGAGACGGCCGCGACCGCCTGCGCCACGGTGACGTCGTCCGGCAGGGTGACGAGGGTCTGCGCGACACGGTCGGCGGCCAGGGCCCCGCCGCTCGCCCCGCCGTAGTCGCGGCCGGACTTGTCGGTGACGCCGTCGATCACCGCCGCGCAGCGGACGCCGCCGCCGTCCTCGATGACGACCACCCGGTCCTCGCCGGGTCCCGTGCCTTTGGCGCGCACCGCGCGCTCGGCCACCCGCCAGCCCGCCACGTGAGCCGCCGCCGGCTCAGGTCGTCCGGAGCAGTGAGACGAGATCGTCCCACCGGGCCATGAGCAGGCCCAGTACGGCGCCGAAGACACCGACGATGGCGACGATAGCCGGATCGAAGGAGCCGTTCACCAAGGAAGCGGCCAGCCCGAGCAGCGCCACCGCGATGAGGATGCCGTTGCGGGCCACGTGCGCCATGCTCAGGGGCGTCCGGGAGGCGCCGAAGCAGCGGCAGGGAACGGCGGCGCCCCTCCGTACCACCATGATGACGGCGACGGTGAGGCAGCCGAGCAGCCCCGCCGCGAGCACGAACGACGCCGACCCGGCCCAGCGAAGGGGGACCGCGGCCAGCACGATGACACCGGCCTCGGCCACCGCCGTCGCCGTCGCGGCCGTCGGCGCCCTGGCGTTGTCGATCACTGCCATCGCCTTGATCGACTGGACGAACTCGTTCCAGGCCCGGCGGCTGGAGACCTTGCTCGCCAGCGCGAGGACGAACACCGTGAGCAGCAGCAGTCTGCTCGC
Organism: Nonomuraea sp. NPDC003201; assembly: GCF_053590415.1. Lineage (NCBI taxonomy): Bacteria > Bacillati > Actinomycetota > Actinomycetes > Streptosporangiales > Streptosporangiaceae > Nonomuraea > Nonomuraea sp. NPDC003201. The sequence continues at coordinate 63,617 of NZ_JBSFTC010000023.1, read as the reverse complement.
CACCTCGACGTACTGCATAGACCGCAACCTGCCATGGCCGCGCAAATCCGGCAAGAGCACCGCTGCGTTACTCTTCGAAGATCCACGAGCAAGGGGTGGACCGTCGTGCTGATCCGGTTACTCGGCCCGGTGGAGGTGGAGCGCTCGGGGCAGACCCGGCCCGTACGCCCTCCACAGGTCGCGCTCGCCGTCGCCGCGCTCGCTTGGGAGGTCGGCCGGGTCGTACCGGTCGACACGCTCCTCGCCCGGGTCTGGGGCGAGCAGGTCCCGCCCGGCGCGCGGCGCACCCTGTACACGATCATCACCCGGATCCGGCGCGACGTGCTCGCGGATGAGGGGGCGGTCGTCCGCCGGCTCGGGGGCTACCTGCTCGACGTGGACGAGTCCGCGGTGGACGTGCCGCGCTTCCGCGACCTGGCCGACCAGGCGCTGGCCGTACCGGACCCGGTGCCGCCGCTGGGCGCGGCGCTGGCGCTGTGGCGCGGCGATCCGCTGACCGGGCTGCCCGGCGAATGGGCCGAACGGGCCCGCCACCGCCTGCGCGACGAGCGCAGGGAGCTCCTGCTGCGCTGGGCACGGGTGGTGACCGGCCGGGACGCCGCGGCCGCGGTGGCGGCGCTGTCGCCGCTGGCCGAGGAGTACCCGCTGGACGAGCTGGTGGCCGCCGCGCTGATCGAGGCGCTGCACGCGTGGGGGCGGACCGCCGAGGCGCTGGCCCACTTCGCCCAGGTACGCCGGACGCTCGCCGAGGAGCTGGGCGTCGAGCCGGGTACGCCGCTGCGGAGCGTCCACCGGAAGCTGCTGCGCTCCGGCGACACGACCGAGGCCGCGCGCCCGGTCCCGGCACAGCTGCCGGTCGGCCTGCGGCACTTCGTCGGCCGGTCGGCCGAGCTGGACCGGCTGGCCGCGATCGGAGAACAGCCGGCCACCGCGGCGGTCTGCGCGATCTCCGGGCCGCCCGGGGTGGGCAAGTCGTCGCTGGCCCTGCGCTGGGCCCACCTGCACCGCGACCGCTTTCCCGACGGGCAGCTGTACGCCGATCTCAGCACGATCGACCCGGCCGACGGGACCGTGGTCCTGCCCCGGTTCCTCGGCGCGCTCGGGGTCGCGGAGGCTCAGGTGCCGTCGGGCGTGGAGGCGCAGATCGGGCTCTACCGCAGCATGCTGGACTGCCGCCGGGTCCTGGTCGTGCTCGACGACGCCCGCAGCGCCACCCAGGTCCGCCCGCTGCTGGCCACCGCACCGGGGTGCCTGACGCTGGTGACCGGCCGCTCCGAGCTGTCCGGGCTCGCCGTCACGGCGGGGGCGCACCTGGTCGGCCTGGACGTCCTGCCCGGCGACGACGCGCACGACCTCCTGGTGGCGTGGCTGGGCGAGGCCCGGCCGGCGGCCGAACCGGAGGCAGCCGCGAACATCATCCGGCGGTGCGGCCGGCTGCCGCTGGCGCTGGCGATCGTCGCGGCGCGGCTGGCGCGGCGCACCGATCTGCCGCTGACCGAGGCCGCCGCGGACCTCGAGCGGGCCCACGCCGATCTGGAACCGTTCGCGCACAGCGACCCCGCGATCGACCTGCGCCACGTGTTCGGGCGCTCGTACCGAGACCTGCCCGTGCCCGCGGCCCGGCTGTTCCGGCGGCTCGGGCAGCATCCCGGGCCGCACCTGCCGCTGTCGGCGGCGGCGAGCCTGGCCGCCCTGCCGGTGGGGCGCACGCGGGAGCTGGCCGCGCACCTCGACCGCGCCAACCTGGCCGAGATCCGCGCGCCCGGCCGGCTGCGCCTGCACGACCTGCTGCGCGTGTACGCGTCGGAGCAGGCGCGGGCCACCGACACCCGGGCGGCACGGCGGTCGGCGACGCGGCGGCTGCTGGACTACTACCTGCACTCGGCCTGCGCCGCGAACGGGATGTGTTACCCGCACCGCGACAACCTGCTCCTGGACCCGCCGGCGCGGGGCACCATGGTGGAGCGGTTCGCCGGGCCGGCGGAGGCCCTGTGGTGGTACGCCGACGCGTCGGTGACCCTGCCCGCGCTGCTGGCGGAGGCCACCGCGGCCGGGTTCGACGGCCACGCGTGGCGGCTGGCGTGGGCGTTCGCGGAGTTCATGCAGCGGCGCGGCCTCTGGGAGGAGATCCTGCGCACCCACGCGGTGGCGCTGGCCGCGGCCGAACGGCTCGGCGACCGGCTGGCCGAGGCCCGCTGCCACAACAGCATCGCCCGCGCCCACGCCCGGCTCGGCCGCGACGGCGAGGCGGTCGAGCACTTCGAGCGGGCGGTCGAGCTGCACCGCGACCTCGGCGAGCCCGTCCTGCGCGCGCACGTCCACCTCGGCCTGACCGTCGCGCTGAGCCGGACGCGACCCGATGAGGCGCTGAGCCACACCCTGCACGCGCTGGAGCTGTTCCGGCAGGCCGGCGACGTCGGCGGGGAGGCGCGGGCGTTGAACAACTCCGGCTGGCTGCGGGCCCAGCTCGGCGAGTACGACGAGGCGCTGGCCGACTGCCGCCGGTCCCAGCGGCTCCTCGCCGGCCTCGGATACACCCAGGGCGAGGGGCACGCGTGGGACAGCGTCGCCCACGTCCTGCACCTCAAAGGCGACTACGCGCAGGCGGTGGCCTGCTTCGAGCGGGCGGCCGAGCTGCTGCGCGACTGCGACGACCCGCACGCGGCCGCCGAGACGCTGGTCCGCCTGGGCGAGACGCACATCGCGGCCGGTGACCTCGCGGCCGCGCTCGACGCCTGGAAGCAGGCGGCGGAGTTCTTCGACGCCGTCGGCGACACGCAGGCGGCGAAGGTCCGCGACCGCATCGTCTCCTTCCACCGTCCCTGATCCGCACGCGCCTGCGATCGCCCGCCTGAGCTGCCGAAACAGGCCGTTAAGAATTCATTGAGAAATCGCTCAGACCTCTGGCGCACGCTGCGACGGGCGGCGGGACGACGGCGTGGTCCGGCGTGCCGCTTCCGCACGGGCGGGCGCCGTCCCGCCGGAACAACCGAAAGGAAAGTTCGATGCGCGTCGTGACCAGAATGGCCGACCGGCTCCTCGAGCTGATCGCGCCGCACTCCGTGGCCAGGGCTACCGACTGCGGTTATGAGTGCTGCAGTTTCCCGGCGTTCACCGCGAAGTACTGCTGCTACTACCCGAACGGCAGCCGCAGTTGCGGCGGCTGCAAGAGCTACATCTACTGCTCGTGACCGCACGTTGAGCGGGTGCCCGGCTGGCGGGCCGGCCGGGCCCTTTACACGGAAGGTTGTCTCATGTCCTATTTGATCGCCGTCGTGGCCCTCGTCGGCGCTTTGTCCCTCGTGGGTCTGGTGCTGACCCTCGGCGTGGTCCGGCGGCTTCGGGAGCACACCAAGCTGCTGGACGGACTGTATGAAGCCGTCGACCTGATGGGCGGCCCTTCCGGGCCGGGCGCGGGGCCGGCCGCCGGCGATGTCGCCGGTGACTTTGAGGCGACGACGGTGGACGGGAGCCCTCTCACCCGGGATCTCCTGCCGGACGGAACGGTCGTCGCGTTCTTGTCGCCCGATTGCCGCGGCTGCCATGAGAAGCTTCCCGGCTTCGCCTCGTGGGCCGCGGGCCAGGACCGCTCGCGGGTGCTCGCGGTGGTCGACAACCGATCGGGTGACCCCGCGGACATGGTCAGCGCTCTGAAGCCCGTGGCACAGGTGATCGTGGACAGCGCTGTGAGCAACGCGTTCGGCGTGCACTCGTTCCCGACGTTCCTCCAGGTGACGGCGGGCGGCAGGCTGCTCGCGGTGGCGCCCGAGATCTCCCGGCTGCCGGCCGGGTCGCCTGCGTGAGCGAGCCGGCGCCGACGTCGCGGGGGCTGGCCAGGAGCGCGGCACGCGCCGCCGCGATGGTGTGGCGGTCGGCGCCCGTCCACGTCCTTGCCTACCTGGCGGTCACGCTGGTGGGCTCGGCCACCCCGATCGCCGTGGCCTGGCTGACCAAGGCCGTGCTGGACGGGGTGGCGCTACGGCAGACCGACACGCTGCTCGCCCTGGCGGCGGCTGTCGCCGCCGTCACCACGGTCGCCGCCGTGGCGGCGCACGCGGGACATTACCTGCGTGCCGAGGTGGATCGCAGGACGGCGCTGCACGCAAAGGACGAGCTGTTCGCGGCGGTCTCCGGCTTCACCGGTCTGGCCAGGTTCGAGAGCCCGGCATTCCTTGACCGGCTGCGGCTGGCCCAGCAGAGCGCGAGCAACCCCGGCAGGCTGGTGGACACCGCGCTCACCACCGCTCGCAGCGCGGTGACGGTCGCCGGCTTCGTCGCGTCCCTGGCACTCGTCAACTCCGCCTTCACCATCCTGGTCGTGTTGTCGGCCCTGCCCGCGCTGCTCATCGAGCTGCGGATGTCGCGGCAACGGAACACGATGCTGTGGCGGATCGGGCCGGCCGAGCGTCGCGAAGGGTTCTACGCGCACCTGATGTCCACCGCGGACGCCGCCAAGGAGATCCGCCTGTTCGACCTCGGCGCGTTCTTGCGGCTTCGCATGCTGGCCGAGCTGCGCACCGCGAACGCCGAACGCCGCCGGATGGATCGGCGGGAGCTCCGCATCCACGCGAGTCTGTCAGGCGCCTCGGCGATCGTGGCCGGAGCGGGCCTCATCTGGGCGATCCTGGCGGCGGGGCAGGGACGGCTCAGCGTCGGCGACGTGGCGATGTTCGTGGCGGCGGTCTCCGGCGTGCAGGCGGCGCTGGACAGCATGGTGTCGGCCGGCGTGATGGCGTACGAGCACCTGCTGACCCTTCATCACCACGTCGCGATCGTGACCGCCGAGGCCGATCTGCCGGCGCCGGGCGCTCACCCGTCGCTGCCGCCCCTGCGCCGGGGCATCGAGCTGCGCGACGTCTGGTTCCGCTACAGTCCGGACCATCCGTGGATCCTGCGCGGCGTCAACCTGTTCATCCCGAACGGGTGCACGGTCGCGCTGGTCGGGCGCAACGGCGCCGGCAAGAGCACGTTGGTGAAGCTCCTGTGCCGCTTCTACGACCCGACGCGCGGGGCGGTCCTGTGGGACGGCGTGGACATCCGCGACGTGCCGCCGGAGACGCTGCGTGCCCGGATCGGCGCCGTCTTCCAGGACTTCGTGTCGTACGAGCTGACGGCGACCGACAACATCGCCGTGGGCGACCTCGCCGCCGCCCAGGACCCGGCGCGGATCGAGCGGGCGGCGCGGGACTCCGGGATCCACGACGTGGTCGCGGCCCTGCCGCACGGCTACCGCACGCTGCTGAGCCGTGGATTCCCCCAGGACCCGGACGACGAGCAGGACGACGCCGACTCCGGAGTGCTGCTCTCCGGCGGGCAGTGGCAGCGGCTGGCGCTGGCCAGGGCGTTCCTGCGCCGCGACCGGGACCTGATGATCCTCGACGAGCCCAGCGCCGGCCTGGACCCCGAGGCCGAGTACGAGGTGCACGGCCGGCTCGCCACGCTGCGGTCGGGGCGGACCAGCGTGGTCATCACCCATCGGCTCGGCGCGATCCGCACGGCCGACCGGATCGTGGTGCTGACCGACGGCGTCGTCACGGAGCAGGGCACGCATGCCACCCTGCTGGCCGAGGGCGGCACGTACGCCGAGTTGTTCGCCCGGCAGGCGACCGGCTACCGGGACGACGTGGAGCTGTCGCGGTGACCGGCGCGATCGTCGTGCTGGCGGCCGTCGGCGTCGCTCTCGCCGTTCTCCGGGTGCGCCGGCGATACCTGGTGGTGACCGTCCAGGGGGAGAGCATGCTGCCGGCGTACCGGCCGGGTGAGCGCGTCCTCGTACGGCGGACGCCGCCGGGATCGCTGCGCGCCGGGCAGGTCGTCGTGCTGAGCGGCTTCGCCCACGCCCGGCCGGGCGAACGCCCGCGGGAACCGCACCAGCAGCTGGGCGCGGGCCCGGGCTGGATCATCAAGCGCGTCGCGGCCGTCCCTGGTGACCCCATCCCGCGCGAGACCGTCCCCGCGCTGCGGACCGAGCCGGGCACGCGGGTGCCGGCCGGACGCCTGGTGGTGCTGGGCGACAATCCGGACCACTCGCTCGATTCCCGGCAGTCCGGCTACCTGGCGGCGGATCGCCTGTTCGGCGTGGTGCTGCGCAAGATCGCTCAGCCGATGTCGGCGCCCTCGCGGTAGCCGCTGGCCTGGGTGGCGAACAGGTGGGCGTACCGGCCGCCCAGCGCGATCAGCTCGTCGTGGGTGCCCCGCTCGACGATCCGGCCGTCGCCGAGCACCACGATCAGGTCGGCGTCGCGGACCGCTCCGAGCCGGTGCGAGACCAGCAGGCTGGTGTTGTCCGCGCGGTGCTCGCGCAGCCGCCGGTGCACCTCGTACTCGGCCTGCGCGTCCAGGCCGGAGCTGGGCTCGTCGAGGATGAGCAGGTCGCGGCGCTCGCGTACCAGCGCGCGGGCCAGGGCCAGGCGCTGCCACTGGCCCCCGGAGAGCGTCACGCCGGCCTGCGGGTCGTCGTCGTCCTCGGGGCCGAAGAAGACGCGGCTCAGCATGGTGTCGTAGCCCCGGGGCAGTGCCTGGACGGTTTCGTGCGCGCCCGCCAGCTCGGCGGCGGTCCGGAGCCTGGCGCGGTCGGACATCGCCTCGACCTCGCCCACCCCGATGTTCTCCGCCGCGGTCAGGTCGTAGCTCATGTAGTCCTGGAAGAGCACGCCCATCCTGGCGCGCAGCTCGGCGGGTGGCACGTCACGGATGTCGATGCCGTCCCAGAGGATCGCGCCGCGCGTCGGGTCGTAGAAGCGGCACAGCAGCTTGATCAGCGTGCTCTTGCCGGCCCCGTTGAGCCCCACCAGCGCGACGGAGGCGCCGTGGGGGATCGTCAGGTCCACCCCGCGCAGCACCCAGGGATGGCTCTCGTCGTACCTGAACCACACGTCGTGCAGCTCGATGCCGCGGCGCAGCGCGGGCAGCGGCTCCGGTTCGCCGGGCGTGGGCAGGTCGCCGGGCAGCGCCATCACCCGTTCGTGGTGGGCGAACAGGAGCAGCGCCTGGCGGGCGTTCGCGGCGTTGTCCACGGTGGCGGTCAGCGCGGCCTGCGTGCCCGCCACGGCGGCGGCGAACGCGGTCACGTCGCCGAGGGTGAGCCGGCCGTCGAGGGCGGAGTACACCGCCCAGAGCAGCCCGGCGCCGCTGACCGCGGCGGAGAGCGCCGCGAGCGCCGACTGCGTGAGCGCCTCCCGCCGGTCCAGCCGCCGATCCCCCGCCTGCAGGACGGCCAGCTCGCCGAGCACCCGGCGCTTGAGGAAGTCGCCGAGCCCGAAGAGCCGGACCTCCTTGGCGGCCTCGACGTCGGTGATCAGGGAGGAGTAGAAGATCTGCCGCCGGGCCGCGGCGGACTGCCCGGCGATCATCTTGATCCGCCGCTTCTCCAGGGACATCCTCGCCGCGAGGACGGGCAGCGCCGCGAGCGCCACCAGGCCCGCCATGAGCGGGCTCAGCACGGCGAGGGCGACGAGGAGCCCGGTCAGGGCGATGACGTTGCGCCCGAGGTCGAACAGGCCCGAGGTGATCGGCCCCATCGCGTTGCCCGTCGCCTGCGCGGCCATGCGCAACTCGTCGAGGAACACCGGATTCTCGAACCGCGACAGGCCGTGGAACGTGTTCACCCGCGTGTACAGGCGATCCTGCAGCAGCAGGTCCAGCCGGCGATCCGTCTCGCCCCGCAGGTAGCCGGTCAGCTGCGGCAGCACCCCGGCGACCAGCCCCAGCACGACGAGGCCCGCGACGGGGGTGAGCACGCGTTCCGGCCGGCCGGTCGCCAGCCCGTCGACGAGCGTCTTGGTCGCCCACACGGTGGCCGAGGGCAGCAGTCCGGCCAGGACGGTGGCGACCAGCTGGCACACCGCCGACACCGGCCCGGCCCGCCAGCACAGCAGCGCCAGGGTGGCGGCGCGACGGGTCACTTCGCCGGTGCCATGGCGGCGAGGTCGGTCAGCTCCGTGTCCGCGGCCACGACCCTGCCGTCCTGGTCGGTCCGCAGGAACGTGGGGAACGCGTGGATGTCGAGAGCCTGCACGATGCGCAGCGCGTCCTCGCCCGTGACGACGCTCGCCACGCCGCCCACCACCTCGACCAGGTCCGCTGTCTCCTCGACGGCGCCCGAGATGACCGCCAGGGCGCTCTGCCCCTTGGCCTCCGCGGCGAACTGCGGCGCGCGCTCGTGGCAGGTGTCGCAGCCGACGTCGAAGAAGCCCACGAGTCGCGGGCCCGCCACGTCCTGCGGCAGCGTGCGCCCGACCAGCACGCGGGGATCGTACGGCATGAGCGTCGACGTCCCCGCGAGGCGTTCCAGCTCGGCGGTGTGCTCGCGCAGCCGGCGCAGCACCCCCAAGGTGAGCACCAGGTCCAGCAGGCACAGCAGGCCGACCAGCAGGACGGCGACGATCAGGAAAGTCATCGGACAACCCCTCTTCAGGCGGTGAACAGCTCCAACAGGTCGTCGAGGCGCACCACGAGCAGAGCGCCCACGGCGGCGGCGACGAGAGCGAGCGCGACACCGGCCGGATGCGCCACCGCCGCGCCGGACGCGGCCCATGCGGCGAGCCCGGTGGCGCCGGACGCCGCCAGGACGAGATTGCGGATCACGTGTGGCCGGCCGAGCGGCGTGACGGACGCGCCGAAGCACCGGCACGGCGCCTGCCGCCCCCGGCGCAGGGCGACGAGGATGCCGCCGGTCAGCGCGGCGAGCGTGCCCACCGCGAGCGCGAACCCCAGCGGCACGGTCCACGGCAGCGCCAGCAGGACGACCGAGGCGGCCTCCGCCGCCACCAGGGCGTGCGCGGCCATGGTGGACACGGTTCGCGGAAGGATCTTGAGGACCACGATCGAGGACACGTACTCGCCGTACGCCGATCGGCCGCGGACCTTCCCCGCGATCGCGATCGCGAAGACGGCGGCCAGCAGCGCCCGGCACATGATCATGAGATGGAGCACGGCGTCACCCTCGTGTCCGGGGACCGGCGGCGGAGGAGGCCGCCGCCGGTCCGCGCGTTCTACCTAGCCGCCACAGACCCTGAAGGCGTAGCAGGACCCACAACGGGTCGTGCCGCCGGCGGTCGTGCAGATCTTCCTGAAGTCGGAACGCTCCCTGCAGTAGCAGTGCACGTACCACTCCGCGGCCGCCTTGGCGGACGCCTTCGGGACGAGCCTGTCGAGAATCCTGTCGCCGAGCTTGCCCAAGACAGAAGTCATGTTCGCTCCTTGTATAGCGATGCGGTCAGGCCGAAACGCTATTTGGGGGGCATACAGCGACCGATACAGCCGCGCTACACCTGGACGGTGAGCAGCCTTTCCAACACCGGGTTGAGACGCATCGACGGATCCGCGAACAGTTCCTCGGCCCGCCGGGCGTCCCCCGCGGCACGCGGGTCGCCCGACGCCGTCCTGGCCCTGGCGAGCTGGCGGGTGCAGGCGGCGTAGCCGTACGCGTCGCCGATCTGGGCGGCCAGCTCCACGGCCCTGACCAGGTCGCGCTCGGCCGCGGCGAGAGCGCCCTGCCGCAGCCGGATCTCGGACCTGCTCAGCAGCACCTCCCACTCGTCCTCCCGGTTGCCGGTCTCCTCGCAGCGGGCCAGCGCCTCGTCCATCGCGGCCAGCGCCTCGTCCCGCCGGTCGAGCAGGCAGTAGGCGCGGCCGAGCGCCGCCAGCGTGATGCTCTCGCCGTTCAGGTCGCGATCGGCCCGGCGGACGGTCAGGCACCGTTCGAAGCGGTCCACCGCCTCGGCGTCCCTGCCCAGCTGGAGCAGGAGCTCGCCCAGGCTGTGGCCGACCAGCCCGACGCGCCTGGACCCGTGCGTCTTGAGCAGCCGCAGGCTCGCGCTGATGCGGCCGAGGGCCGCGTTGAGGTCGCCGGTCTGCATGTGCAGCCAGCCGAGGTTGTGCAGCGCCATCCCCTCCTCCTCGCGGTTGCCCAGGTCGCGCCAGAGCTCGAGCGCGCGCCGCAGGTGGCCGCCGGCCGCCTCCCCCTGGCCGGCCCGCCACTCCAGCAGCCCCAGGGTCGCGAGCGTGGACGCCTCCGCGCCGCGGTCGCCGTCGCGCCGCGCCACCTCGATGGCCAGCCGCGCGATGGTCTCCAGCTCCTGCCAGTAGCCGCCCTTCATCACCGTGGCCTTGACCAGGGTCATCAGCTCGATGGCGAAGCGCGCCGTTTCCGGCTCCCCGCGCGCGGCCTGGACGGCGGCCGCGACCAGGCAGTGCAGCTCCGTGTCGAGCCACCGCACGGCCGCGGCGGGGTCACGCAGCACCAGGCCGGGATCGCGCCGGCGCTCCCGGCTCCCGCCGCCGGCTCGCAGGTGCGACTGCAGCAGGTCGCGCAGCTGGTGGCAGAGGTCGAGGTACCAGTCCAGGGCCCGCCGTACGGCCAGGTCCAGGTCTGCCGGCGAGTCGTGGGAGGCGGCCAGCTCCCCCGCGAAGAGCCGCAGCAGGTCGTGCGTGCGGAACCGGCTCTCGCCGACCGGCTCGATCAGGCGCGCCTCGACCAGCTCGTCGAGCACGGTCTCGGCGGTCTTCAGTTCGACGTCGGCCAGCGCGGCGACGAGCTCGACGCCCACCTCCGGCACCTCCAGCACGCCGAACAGGCGGAAGACGGTCCTCGCGGCGCTCGTCAGGGTCGCGTAGCCGACCTCGAAGCAGGAGCGGACGCGCAGGTCGGCCGCCTGCAGCTCGTCCAGCCGCCGCCGCTGGTTGCTCAGGCGCTCGTTGAAGCCCGCGAGCGACCAGTCCGGCCGGCCCGCGAGGCGGGCGCCGGCGATGCGCAGCGCCAGCGGATGGTGGCAGCACCAGCGCGCGATCTCGGCCGCCGCCTCCTTCTCGGCGGCCACGCGCGCCTGGCCGGCCAGCAGCGCCAGCATCCGTACCGACTGCTCCTCGTCGAACATGTCCACGGCGATCGGTACGGCGTCCAGCGTCGTCAGGGCCGACCGGCTGGTGACCAGCGCCGCGCAGCCACCGCCCGCCGGCAGCAAGGGAGCCACCTGGGCGGCGCCGACGGCGTTGTCGAGGACGACCAGGACGCGCCGGTCGGCCAGCACCGACTGGTAGAGGGCGGCCGCCTCCGCCGGCGCCGCGGGCACCTCGCCCGGAGGCACCCCCAGCGCGCGCAGGAAGCGGCCGAGCACCTCGTCGGGGCGCAACGGCGACAGGCTCGGTGTCGATCCCTGGAGGTCGGCGTAGAGGTGGCCGTCGGGGTAGCGGTCGGCCACGCCGTACGCCGCCTTCATGGCGAGCGTCGACTTGCCGATCCCGCCGGGGCCGTGCAGCGCCAGCACGGGCGGCCCCGCGCCGGCGCCCAGCACGGCGTGGATCCGGGCGAGCTCGGCCGAGCGGCCCACGAACACGCTCGGCGCGCGCGGCAGCTGGCGCGGCCGGGACCGCCCGTCGTCGGCGGGGGCCTCCTCCTCCGACAGCAGGGCCGGGTCCCTGCGCAGGATCAGCTGATGCAGCCTGCGCAGGTCAGGGCCCGGATCGATGCCCAGCTCGTCGGCGAGAACCTTCCTGGCGGCCCCGAACGCGTCCAGCGCGCCCACCACGTCGCCGCTCTGGTACAGGGCCACCATGAGCTGGCCGTGCAGCCGCTCGCGCAGCGGGTACTGCCCGATCACCTCGCGCAGCCGCTTGGCCGCCGTCGCGTGCCTGCCGAGGGCGAGCTGGATGTCCGCGTGCTCCTCCACCACGCTCAGGTAGTGGTCGGTCAGGCGCGCGACCACCTCCCGCAACGTCGGCCCCAGCGGCACGTCCTCGGCCGCCATCCCCTGCCACAGCGCGAGGGCCCGGGTGTAGGAGTCCAGGGCGGTGCTGAGATCGCGCCTGCCCAGCGCCTGGCGGGCGTGCGCGGACAGCGCCTCGAACTGGAAGAGGTCGAACTCCTCGGGCTCGACCCGCAACAGGTAACCGGCGTCCGAGGTCACCAGCCGCTCCACGGCCGGGTCGGCCGCGGGCGGCATCAGCTTGCGCAACTGCATGAGGTACGTACGCAGGTTCGCCACCGCGGAGCGGGGCGGCTGGTCCTCCCAGACCTCCGCCACCAGCGACCGGATCGGTACGACGTGGCCCGCCCGGGCGAGCAGCATGGCGAGGACGGTCCGCTGCTTGGGCGCCGTGATCATCGCCCATCCCGCCGGCGAGTCGTCGCCCTCGATCCGCAGCGGTCCGAGCATCCGGAACTTCACGTCCCGCCGCCTACAGGGCAGACCCGCCCAGCCGGCGCAGCGCTACCCCGAGCAGGCGATCGGCCGGGAAGAAACCGCGCTGCCGCGAGTCCACGCTGCGGGGGTTGTCGCCGTAGACCACCAGCGCGTCCGCGGGCACGCGTTCCGCGGCGCCGTCCACGTCCGGCGGCACCGGATCACCCGGCAGGGCGACGGCGCGCTTGATGTTCCAGCGCGTGCCGTCCGCACCCGCTCGCGGGTCGGACGGAGGTTCGAGCACCACGACATCGCCCCTGGCCACCTGGCCGATCCGGCGCCGCCGGACCAGCACCCGGTCGCCGTCGTGCAGGGTCGGAGCCATGCTCGTCCCCTCGACGGTGACCACCACGTAGCGCCGGCGGGCCACCAAGGCGCCGGCCGCCGCCGCGAGCACCCCGGCGAGCAATCCCATGCTGATCAGCTTCATCCGCTTTTCCACCGCCGGCCCCAGGGAAATATTGATCTTTATCCGGCTGAGGATCGCCGTTGGCTCCGCACCCTGTCAACCGCTGCGGAAGGCGGCGCGCAGGGCGGAGCCGTTGACGACGAACCCGGCCGCGGCGATGGGGAGGGCACATACCGCCTGCATCATGGCGAACCACATCGGGCAGATGCCAGGGATCATGTCGACGGCGACGATCGCGACCGGCATGACGATCGAGATGACGCGTACGCGCAGATAGGCCCAGCGTGCTCCCCGCGCGGCGAGGACGGTCAGCCAGTAGGTCACCGCGGCGCTCGCGAGCACCCCCGCCGACCGGCCCCACATGAACGAGGTCACCGTCTGACCGCTGATCGCCAGGACGGCGACCGTGGCGAGGACCACGACGCCGAGCGCGCCGTAGGCGGCGACGAGGATCTTGACCTTGCCGAAGGATTCCATGTCTGTTTCATCCCTTGTGTTGTCTGGAGTGGTGATCACGCTAGGGAGGGCATGGATGGGGCGGTATGGGGCTGGACGTACGGTTGGGTGGGTCCAGACCCACTTCAGGGCCGATCCGGCGGGGAGCGGCTCCGGTGCGGTGCACAGTGAAGACACCAAGCCGTGGTCGTGAAGTGAGAAGGAAGAGTCATGCGACAGTGGGTGTCGAGCGCCTGCGTGGGGTTCGTGCGCGCCTGCGTGGTGGTGGCCGTCACCGTGCCGGTCCCGGCCGTGTGGGCCGCCGCCGCGACGCTGTGGATCTGGTGGTGGGGCGGGGACCCGTGGTCGGGGACGGTGCCGTTCGTGTGGGCGTGCATCGGCACGCTCGCCCTGGCGCGCCCGGTGAGCCGGATGGTCCGCTCCGTCGTCGCGAGGTGGACGGGCACCGTCATCCCCGCCGGATACCGGCAGGCCGCGCCGGTGACGCGGCTGTCCACCGGGTACTGGTGGAACGGCTTCAGCTACGAGCGCACCAAACGCGACGCCCTCATGGACCAGAAGTGGCGGACCCGGTGGAGAGATCCCGGCTTCTGGCGCGACCTGCGGTTCACGGCGATCGCGCCGCTCACCGCGGGCGTGGTCGCCGCCGTCCCGCCGGCCGGAGCCGTGGCGGCGGTCCTCGGGTTCAGCCGGTCGTCGCTCCTCGCCGGGGTGCTCGGCCTGGTCGTGGCGGTCGCCGCCGCCCCGTACGCCTGGCGGCCCGTCGTACCGGTGGCCGTCCGCTTCCTACGGCCGTCGCCCGCAATGACGCTGGCGGACCGGGTCGACGAGCTGACGGCCCAGCGCGCGGACACCACGGTCGCGCAGGCCGCCGAGATCCGCCGGATCGAGCGGGACCTGCATGACGGGGCGCAGGCGCGCCTGGTCGCGCTCGGCCTCTCGCTGGCGACCGCGGAGAAACTCATGGAGACCGACCCCGACCAGGCCAGGACGCTGCTGCGGGACGCGCGGGTGGGCGCCGCCACCTCACTGAACGAGCTCCGCGAACTGGTCAGGGGCATCAGCCCGCCGGTGCTGAACGAGCGCGGGCTCGTCGACGCCGTCCGCGCTCTGGCCCTGGACAGCCCGCTCGACGTGGCCGTGAGCGCCGGCGTTCGGCTGCGCCTGGACCCGCCGATCGAGTCCGCCGTGTACTTCGGGGTCGCCGAACTGCTGACCAACGCCGTCAAGCACGCCCACGCGACCCGGGCGCGGATCTCCGTCACCCGCGACGAGACCGGCATCGCCGTCGACGTCGAGGACGACGGCCGGGGCGGGGCGAGTGTGAGCGCCGGAGGCGGACTCGCGGGGCTACGCCGGCGCCTGGCGGTCTTCGACGGCACCGTGGAGATCACCAGTCCGGCGGGCGGCCCGACGCGTGTGAGGATGGTCGTGCCATGCGAATCGTTGTAGCCGAAGACCTCTACCTCCTGCGCGACGGGATGGTCCGCCTGCTCCAGGCGTACGGGCACGAGGTGGTGGCGACGGCGACCACCGGGCCCGAGGCCCTCGACGCGCTGCTGAGGTGGCGGGCGGATGTCTCCGTCGTCGACGTCCGCATGCCGCCCACCCAGTCCGACGAGGGCCTGCGGGCGGCCCTCGCCGCCCGCGGCGAAGTGCCGGGGCTGCCGGTCCTGATCCTTTCGCAGCACGTCGAGCAGTTGTACGCCCGCGAACTCCTGGCCGACGGCGCCGGCGGCATCGGCTATTTCCTCAAGGAGAGCGTGTTCGACGCCGATCAGTTCATCGACGCCCTCGAACGCGTCGCGTCCGGCGGGACCGCCATGGACCCTGCGGTCATCGCCAAATTGTTGTCCAGCGGGTCCTCGGACCGACGACTCGGACAGCTCACCGAGCGCGAATACTCCGTGCTCGGCCTCATGGCCGAGGGATTGTCCAATCAGGCCATCGGCCGGCGGCTCTTTCTCAGTGAGAGCGCTATCAGCAAGTACACGACCTCCTTGTTCGGCAAACTCGGCATCACCGATGACGACAACAACAACCGCCGCGTCCTGGCCGTACTCACTTACCTGAACAAGCCCTGACGTCCTCGCCGGCCGCTGCCGTATTCGTGATCGACGGCCCCGATACTGATTCCCGGAAAAGGCACGGACGCTCCGGAGGAATCACATGGAAGCCCAAGGCCCTACGGCCGAGATCATGATCGCTGAGGCGCGCAAGGCGTTATGGGTGATGGTCGGAGCACTGGCCGTCATCTGGACGATCCAGATCGCCAACTGGGCGTCGGGCTACACGCTGAGTTACGAGTACGGAATCCAGGCGTGGAACCCCGCGAGCCTGCCCGACATCGTCTCGGCGCCGTTCCTGCACTGGAGCTGGGCGCACATCGAGGGGAACTCGGGGCCATTGTTCATCTTCGGCTTCCTGTCCGCTTATCGGGGCGTGCGCAAGTTCCTCAGCGTGACAGGGCTCATCATCCTGGTCAGCGGTCTCGGCGCCTGGTTCACCGCCAGCCCTGACGCCACCGGGGCGGGCGCGAGCGGTGTCGTCTTCGGTTACTTCGGCTACATCCTGGTGCGCGGCGCGTTCGACCGGCATCTCATCGACATCGTGGTGGGCGTGGTCATGGCCCTGTGCTTCGCCTACCAGTTCGCCGGCCTGCTGCCCCAGGAGGGGATCGGCTGGCAGGCCCACCTGTTCGGCTTTGCCGGCGGCCTGGCGGGCGGCTGGATATTCCGCGAACGCGACCGGTCCCGGCGCACGCCGTCCACTCCACCGCAGCAGAGCCCTCGAAGCGCGCTGCTGAAGGAGCTGGACGATCTCGGGCTTTGACGGCTCCTATCCTGGGTCGATGAACGTGGAGTTCAGCAGTGAGATGTGGTTCTGGAGAGGGCCGGCGCCCTGGCACTTCATCACCGTTCCGGACGAGGAGTGCCGCGATCTGGAGACGACCGCCGGCGCGGTGAGCTATGGCTGGGGCATGATCCCGGTCACGGCCCAGATACGGGAGACCCGGTGGAAGACGTCGCTGTTCCCGAAGGACGGGCGTTACATCGTGCCGGTGAAGGCGGGGGTGCGCAAGGCCGAAGGGCTCGACGTGGGGGACGTGGTGACCGTTCGCCTGACCGTTGACCTCTGACACACCGCCGGACCCCCCGTGGCGGTGCTGGAGCGACGGCTGGCCGAGCTCCTCGGCAAGGAAAGCGCGCTGTTCTTCCCCAGCGGGACGATGGCCCAGCAGGTCGCGTTGCGCCTGCACGCCGACCGGCGCGGGCGCCGCACCTTCGCCGCGCACCCGCAATCGCATCTCGACGTCTGGGAGGAGCAGGGTAACAACGCCGTTGGCCGCTCGCCCTGGCCGCCCTCGTCGGCCTCGACAGCCTGGCCGCACGCATGCCCGCCTACCGCGAGCACGCCGTCGCCATCGCGGCGGCCGTCAACGCCGACGGCGCCGCCCACGCCTCACCCCCGGCGAGGTGGTCGCCCTCATCCACGACGTGCTCGCCCGCGCCGCCTCGTGACCCTGGGCGTGTGGCGGGCGGGGATCGGCGGTGATGTGGATGTAACCGGCGGCGGTCGGCTGCTGTGACATCCGCGTAACGCCTGTTTCTTACGTTTTGCGCGTTGGATCTGCCCGGTGCGGCTGCGGCGCGCCCACGGAGAGGGAACGTCGTTCAGGCCCTGTCGAAGGGGAAGGGCCGATGACGGCGACAGACCCGAGCAACGCCATCGCGCGTGTGAAGACCGTCTGCTCCTACTGCGGCGTGGGGTGCGGGATCGTCCTGGACGTGGCCCGGGGCGCGGACGGGCGGCGCCGGGTGGTCAAGGTCGCCGGCGACAAGAGCCATCCGGCCAACGTCGGCCGCCTGTGCACCAAGGGGGCGACCAGCGCCGACATGCTCGCCGCCCCGGGCCGGCTGGAACGCGCGCTCGTCAGGCCTGCCATGGGCGTGCAGCCGGAGGAGAGCGGCGTCGACGCGGCGATCACGGCGACCGCCCGGCGGCTGCGCGCGATCCTGGACGAGCACGGGCCCGACGCGCTGTCGTTCTACGTGTCCGGGCAAATGACGCTGGAGGCCCAGTACCTGGCCAACAAGCTGGCCAAGGGGTTCGTCGGCACCAACCAGATCGAGTCGAACTCGCGGCTGTGCATGGCCAGCGCGGGCAGCGGCTACAAGCTGTCGCTGGGCTCGGACGGCCCGCCCGGCTCGTACGAGGACTTCGAGCGCGCCGAGGTGTTCTTCGTCATCGGCGCGAACATGGCCGACTGCCACCCCATCCTGTTCCTGCGCATGATGGACCGGGTCAAGGCCGGCGCCAAGCTGATCGTGGTGGACCCACGGCGCACCGCCACCGCCGCCAAGGCCGACCTGTTCCTGCAGATCCGGCCCGGCACGGACCTGGCCCTGCTCAACGGGCTGCTGCACCTGCTGGTGGAGAACGGGCACGTCGACGAGGAGTTCGTCGCCGAGCACACCCGCGGCTGGGAGGCCATGCCGGACTTCCTGCTCGACTACCCGCCCGCCAAGGTCGCCGAGCTCACCGGCATCCCCGAGGCCGACCTGCGCCAGGCGGCCCGGTGGATCGGCGAGGCCGGCGAGTGGATGAGCTGCTGGACGATGGGGCTCAACCAGAGCACCCACGGCACCTGGAACACCAACGCGCTGTGCAACCTGCACCTGGCCACGGGCGCGATCTGCCGCCCGGGCAGCGGCCCGTTCTCGCTGACCGGCCAGCCGAACGCGATGGGCGGCCGCGAGATGGGCTACATGGGCCCCGGCCTGCCCGGGCAGCGCTCGGTGCTGGTGGAGGAGGACCGCCGGTTCGTCGAGGACCTGTGGGGCCTCGCGCCCGGCACGCTGCGTACCGACGTCGGGCAGGGCACGATCGAGATGTTCTCCCGGATGGCCGAGGGCGAGATCAAGGCGTGCTGGATCATCTGCACCAACCCCGTGGCCAGCGTCGCCAACCGCAGGACGGTGATCGCGGGCCTGGAGGCCGCCGAGTTCGTCGTCACGCAGGACGTCTTCGCGGCCACCGAGACCAACGCCTACGCCGACGTGGTCCTGCCCGCCGCCCTGTGGGCCGAGGCCGAAGGCGTGATGATCAACTCCGAGCGCAACCTCACCCTGCTCCGGCAGGCCGTCGAGCCGGTCGGCGAGGCGCTGCCCGACTGGATGATCATCGCCCGGGTCGCCTGCGAGATGGGGTTCGCGGACGGCTTCTCCTATTCGAGCGCGGAGGAGGTGTTCGAGGAGATCAAGCGGGCGTGGAACCCCGCGACCGGGTACGACCTGCGCGGCGTGACGTACGACCGGCTACGCGAAACCCCCGTGCAGTGGCCCGCCCCGCCCGGCTCCGGCGAGCGCAACCCGGTTCGCTACCTCAACGACGGCCGCAGCCAGGCGACGCTCACGCGCGAGGACGGCAGCGGCCCGCGGCTGGCCTTCGCCACCCCCGACCGCCGGGCCGTCTTCTTCCCGCGTCCGCACCTTCCCGCCGCCGAGCTGCCCGACGACACCTTCCCGTATGTGCTCAACACCGGGCGGGTGCAGCACCAGTGGCACACGCTCACCAAGACGGCCAAGATCGCGAAGCTGAACAAGCTCAACCCCGGCCCGTTCGTGGAGATCAACCCGGCCGACGCCGCCGAGCACGGCATCGGCGAGGGCGATCTCGTGACGGTCTCCTCCCGGCGCGGGCGGGCCGTGTTGCCGGCGGTGGTGACGGACCGGGTGATGCCGGGCAACCTGTTCGCGCCGTTCCACTGGAACGATCTCTTCGGCGAGTACCTCAGCGTCAACGCCGTCACCAGCGACGCCGTCGACCCCATCTCCTTCCAGCCCGAGCTGAAGGTGTGCGCGGTCTCCCTCGCCAAGGTCGCCCCGGACCCCGCCACGGCCGCCCCCACCCCGGCAGCCGACGTTCGTACGGCCGCGACCGCCGAGGGAACGCGCACGCCGGACGCCGACCGTACGGCTGCGACCGCCGAGGAGGTGCGGGCTCCGGTCGCCGTTGGCGCGCTGCGCGGCCTGTTCGGGCTCGCCGACGTGACCCCGCCGGAGCTCTCCCCGTCGGAACGCCGCTATCTGTCCGGATTCCTGGCCGGCCTGGCGAGCACCCCGCTCGACGGAGCGGACGTACCGGTGCTGCCGGGTCATGCCCCCTTCGCGCCCGACCACGCGGCGTGGGTGAACGGCGCTCTGGCCGGCGCCTTCTCCCGCATCGTCCGCCCGGCGCGGAAGCCCACCGAGCCGGAGCCCGCGCCTGCCGAACCGGAGACCCCGGCACGCGAGATCGTCATCCTGTGGGCCTCGCAGACGGGCAACGCCGAGGAGTTCGCCGTGGCCGGCGCCGAGCGGCTGGCGGGCGCCGGCCGCAGCGCCCGCCTGGTCAGCATGGACGACTACGCCCCGCAGGCCCTGACGCCGGACGCGGACCTGCTGATCATCTCCAGCACGTTCGGCGACGGCGAGGCCCCCGACAACGGCACCGCGTTCTGGGACGCGCTCGCCGAGCCCGGAGCGCTGCGGCTCGACGGCGTACGCTATGCCGTCCTCGCCTTCGGCGACTCCAGCTACGACGACTTCTGCGGCCACGGCCGGCGCCTCGACCGGCGCCTGGAGGAGCTCGGCGCGCTCCGCCTCGCGCCACGCGTCGACTGCGAGCCGGACGAGCACGAACGTGCCCTGGACTGGCTCAACCAGCTCCTGTCCACCCTCGCCGATCCCGGACCGGCGCGGAGCGAACCGACGACGGCCATGCCGTCCGGCACCCGCGCCACCCCCTTCACCGCGACGCTGACGGCGAACCGGCTGCTCAGCCTGCCGGGCTCGGCCAAAGAGGTCCGCCGGTTCACCTTCGACACCGGCGGCGGGCTCAGCTACCAGGCGGGCGACGCCCTCGGCGTGCTGCCCGTCAACAGCCTGGACCTGGTCATGGAATGGCTGGCCGGCACCGGCCTCAGCCCCGCCGACACCGTCGAGCTCCCCGGGCTGGGCACGCTGCCGCTCCGCGAGGCCCTGTACCGCCACCTCGACATCACCAAGATCACCCCTGGCCTGCTGAAGTTCGTCGCCGAACGCACCCACGACCGCGACCTCGCCCGGCTCCTGCGCCCCGGCAACAAGGGTGAGCTGGACAAATGGGTGTGGGGTCGCCAGGCCGTGGACGTGCTCGCCGAGCTCCCCGTGCGCGCCACCGCCCAGGAGTGGGCCGACGTGCTCAAACGGCTCCAACCGCGCCTGTACTCCATCTCCTCCAGCCCGCTCACCAGCCCCGACCGGATCAGCCTGACGGTCTCGGTGGTGCGCTTCCGCAACCCGCGCGGCATCACGCGGGGCGGCGTGTGCTCGGCGTACCTGGCCGACAGCCCCGAGCGGACCACCGTCCCGGTGCACGTCCAGCCCACCAAGCACTTCCGGCCGCCCGCCGACCCCGGCGCCCCCATGGTGATGATCGGCCCGGGCACCGGCGTGGCTCCTTTCCTCGGCTTCCTCGACGAACGCCGGGCCCTCGGCCACCGCGGCCGCAACTGGCTCTTCTTCGGCGAGCAGCGCCGCACCACCGACTTCTACTACCGCGACGAACTGGCCGCGCTGCACGACGACGGCCTGCTGACCCGGCTGGACCTGGCCTTCTCCCGCGACCAGCGGGCCAAGGTCTATGTGCAGGACCGGATGCGCGAGCACGGCGTGCAACTGTGGAGCTGGCTGCAGGAGGGCGCGCACGTGTACGTGTGCGGCGACGCCGCCCGGATGGCCAAGGACGTCGACCAGACCCTGCGCGACATCGCGGCCCGCCACGGCGGCCTGGCCCCCGACGACGCCACCGCGTACGTCAAGCAACTGGCCGCGGCGAAGCGCTACGTCCGCGACGTGTACTGAAAGCGGCGCTCAAGCGTTCATGCCGGGTAGGCGTGGGTCTCGCCGGCCTTGACCGAGGCCCAGATCTGCTGGCCCGGGGTCAGGTCGAGGTCGGCCAGGGCGGCGGGGGTGATGGCGGCGAAGGCGGTGATCGGCCCGTCGAGGTGGACGCGGACGTTGTCGCCGTGCCGTTCGATGCCCTCGATGCGCGCCTCCCACAGGTTGCGCGGGCTCCCGTCCGGACGCGTCCGGTAGAGGGCCACGGCGGCGGGCGGGAAGGCGACGAACGCGGGCCCGTCGAGCCGTTCGGAGGTGTGCAGCAGCAGCTCATCGACCTTGACCCGCGCCCCGTCGGCCACGCCGCGATACAGGTTGAGCCCGACCAGGCGGGCGACGTAGTCGGTACGCGGGTGCCGGGCCACCTCGGCCGGGGTGCCCTGCTGGACGACGGCGCCGTTCTCGATGACGATCAGCCGGTCGGCCAGCACCATCGCGTCGAGGGGGTCGTGGGTGACCAGGACGGTCGCGCCGTCGAAGTCGGCCAGGTGACGGCGCAGGTGCGAACGGATCTCCAGCCGGGTGTGGGCGTCGAGGGCGGCCAGCGGCTCGTCCAGCAGCAGCAGGCTGGGCCGTACGGCCAGCGCCCGGGCCAGCGCGACCCGTTGAGCCTGCCCGCCGGACAGTTGGCGCGGCTTGGCGGCGGCCCGGTCGGCCAGGCCGACCCGCTCCAGCAGGACGGCGGCCGTACGGCGGGCCTCGGCCTTGGGGACGCCCTGGCAGCGCGGCCCGAAGGCGACGTTGTCGAGCGCCGTCAGGTGCGGGAAGAGCAGGTAGTCCTGGAAGACCATGCCGATCGGGCGCTGCTCGGCGGCCAGCGGGTGCAGGTCGCGACCGTCCAGGACGATCTCGCCGCCGGACAGCGCGACGAGCCCGGCCAGGGCGCGCAGCGCGGTCGTCTTGCCCGCGCCGTTGGGGCCGAGCAGCGCCACGACCTCGCCCGCGGCCACCTCGAACGCGATGTCGAGGGTGAAGGCGGGCCGGGAGACCACCAGATGGGCCTGCAGCGTCATGGGCTGCTCACCCACCGATCCCGCAGGCTGGCCAGGATGATCACGGAGACGGCCAGCAGGACGAGGCTGAGCACGATCGCCGCCTCCGGCTCGGTCTCCAAGGCCAGGTAGACGGCCAGCGGCATCGTACGGGTGGTGCCCGGGAAGTTGCCCGCGAACGTGATCGTCGCGCCGAACTCCCCCAGCGCCCGAGCCCAGCACAACACCGCCCCGGCCACCACGCCCGGCGCGATCAGCGGCAGCGTCACCCGCCGGAACACCGTCCAGCGCGAGGCCCCCAGCGTGGCCGCCGCCTCCTCGAAGCGCCGGTCGGCGCCGCGCAGCGCGCCTTCCACGCTGATCACCAGGAACGGCATCGCCACGAACGCCTCCGCGACGACCACCCCCGCCGTGGTGAACGGCAGCGTGATCCCCAGCGACGACTCCAGCCACTGCCCGACCAGCCCGCGCCGCCCCAGCACCAGCAGCAGCGCCACACCGCCCACCACCGGCGGCAGCACCAGCGGAACGGTCACCAGCGCCCGCACCACCCGCCGCCCCGGGAAGTCCACCCTCGCCAGCAGCCACGCCAGCGGCACCCCGAGCACCAGGCACAGAGCCGTCGCGATGGTCGCGCACACCAGCGACAGCCGCAGCGCCTCCAGCACCTGCGGCTCGGCCAGCCGCTCCAGCAGCGTGGACCACGGCGCGCGGACCAGCAGCCCGGCCAGCGGCAGCACCAGGAAGGCCAGGCCCACCAGCGCGGGCACGACCAGCATCCACGGCAGCCGCCCGGAAGCCCGACGGCCCGGACGACCGGCGGACCCGCCTTTCAGGTCCGCCCGGTCGGCGCGCTCGGGATCGGTCATGCGGACTGGCTGCTGCTCACGCGCTCGTGACCAGGGATCTCGACGACGACGTTGGTGGACTTGATCACGGCGACCGCCACCACCCCCGCCTCCAGGCCGAGCTCGTCGGCGGCCTGGCGGCTCATCAGCGACACCACCCGGAACGGCCCGGCGGCGATCTCCACCTGCGCCATCACCGCGTCCCGGATCACCTCGGTCACGATCCCCCGAAAGCGGTTACGCGCCGAGGAACGGCTGCCGCTCTCGATCTCCTCGACCTGGGCCCGGGCGAAGGCGGCCAGGTCGGCGCCGTTCACCTGGCGGTGACCGTGCTCGTCCCGCTCGGCCGCCAGCCGCCCCGCGTCCACCCACCGGCGGACGGTGTCGGCGCTGACCCCGAGCAGCGCCGCGGCCTCGCTGATCCGAAACGTCGTCATAGGCCCTCACCATACCTTTCGCACATTCGAGCCCAAGTACGGTTCAGCCATCGCATCCACGGCTGAGCCCGTCAGGGCCACGCCGTGAAGCCCTCGTGCCGGACGGTCCAGCTCCCGTCGCTCGGGAAGCCCGGGGGACGACGCCGAGGGCGCACAGCCCACCCGCCCCGCCGTCGTCTCGGCCGATCCACGAGTCGTCCAGCGCTCATCCACGTGCGGTGTCCTACCCTGGCCTCACCCCGAGGTCAGGAACTCGTGAGGATGACCAGCTGCTGGGTCGCCCGGGTCATCGCGACATAGCGGTCGACCGCTCCTTCGATGCCCTCGCCGAACGCCTCCGGGTCGACGAGAACGACCAGATCGAACTCCAGCCCCTTCGTCAGCTCCGGAGTCAGCGACCGCACGCGGGACGTCCCCTGGAACGTGGGGTCGCCGATCACGCAGGCGATCCCGTCGGCATGCGCGGCGAGCCAGGTGTCGAGGATCGAGCTCAGCTCCGAAACAGCCCCGTGTACGACGGGGACGTCGGTGCTGCGGATGGAGGTCGGCACGTTGGCGTCCGGGAGCGCGGCCCGGATGACCGGCTCGGCCGCCGTCATGATCGCTTCCGGCGTACGGTAGTTGATGCTCAGGGACGCCAGGTTGACGCGGTCGAGCCCGACCCGCTCCAGCCGTTCCTGCCACGACTCCGTGAACCCGTGCCTGGCCTGGGCCCGGTCCCCGACGATGGTGAAGCTCCTGGACGGGCACCGGAGCAGCAGCATCTGCCACTCCGCGTCGGTCAGCTCCTGCGCCTCGTCCACGACGATGTGCGCGAACGGGCCGGCGAGCTGGTCCGGTTCGATACCGGGTGATGCGTTCTCGTCGACCAGAGCGTCCCGCAGGTCCTGCCCGCGCAGCATCGTCACCGCGCCTTCACCGTCGTCATCGGCCTCGAGCAGGTTGTCGACGACCCCGGCCATGCGCTCGCGTTCGGCGGCGACGGCGGCCTCCTGCCGCCGCTTGCGCCGCGCCGCCTCCGGATCGCCGAGCCGCTGCCGCGCCGCGTCCAGGAGCGGCAGGTCGGACACCGTCCAGGCCTGGGCGTCCGCGCGCTGCAACCGCCGGACCTCGTCGGGGCTGAGCCAGGGGGCGCACATCCGCAGGTAGGCGGGTACCGACCACAGGTCTCCGACGAGGTCGGCCGCTTCGATCAGCGGCCACGCGCGGTTGAAGGTCGTGAGCAGCTCCCTGTTCCGCAGCAGCGACTTGCGGAGCAGGTCAGGTGAGATGTCCTCGTTGTCGTGCTTGTCCGCCAGGATCGTGAGCAGTTCCCCCCAGACCTGGTCGCGCGCCTCGTTGTGCGGGGTGCCGGGCTCCGCCGCCTCGAACGCCTCGGCCCAGTCCTCGGGGCTCAGCCAGATGTCGGACCAGTGGGTCGTGACCGTCATCCCCTTGGTGGGCGCGTTCTCGTAGAACCTGACGGCCGGCTCGATCGCCTTGACCAGGTTCGCGGACGACTTCAGGCGGGCCACGTCCGGGTCGGTCTCGATCGCCGCCGTGGCTCCCTCGGCGACGAGGTCCCGCAGGGTGCAGGTCTGTACGCCCTCCTCGCCGAGGCTGGGGAGGACGTCGGCGACATAGGCCAGGTACGGCTGGTGCGGGCCGACGAACAGCACGCCACCCCGGCGGTGACCGAGGCGAGGGTCGGAGTAGAGGAGATACGCGGAGCGGTGCAGGGCGACGACGGTCTTGCCCGTACCCGGACCGCCGTCGACGACGAGAGCGCCGCCGGATCCCGCGCGGATGATGGCGTCCTGGTCGGCCTGGATGGTGCCGAGCACGTCGCGCATCCGTGGCGACCGGCTGCCGCCCAGGCTGGCGATGAAGGCGGACTGGTCGTCGAGCGCGGCGTGGTGCCCTTCGAACCCGTCCGAGGTGAACACCTCGTCCCAGTAGTCGCTGATCCGCCCGCGGGTCCAGCGGTACCTGCGGCGGCTCGCCAGACCCATCGGGTTCCCGTGGGTGGCTCCGAAGAACGGCTCGGCCGCGGGGGAACGCCAGTCGAGCAGCAGCCGGCGGCCCTCGCTGTCCGTGAGGCCGAGCCGTCCGATGTACACGGGCTCGGGGTCGTCCGCGCTGACCATGTGTCCGAGGCACAGGTCCAGGCCGAAGCGACGCAGTGCGCGCAGGCGGGCGGACAGCCGGTGGATCTCCAGGTCCCGGTCCAGGGCCGCCCGCCCCTTTCCGCCGGGCGACTTGCGCTCGGCGTCGAGGCGGTCGGACAGCTCGGAGATCGACTGCTCAAGGCTCTCCGCGATGGCCGCGAAGTGCCGCTCGTCGCCGGCGATCAGCGCCGGGTCGGCCTTGGGGGCGAGATGCTCGGGCAGGTCGAACACGCTGGTGGTCTGGGGATTCACGTCATCAGCTCCGATGTGAGGTCGCTTGCGAAGGTCGGCGTCTGGACCGGCGTGACGAACCCGGTCGCCGGGGTTCACGCGGACCGCCTTTCCCTGCTGACCACGTCGAGCAGCAGCTTCGCGGCCACCGCCGCCCCGTCGGTGCGGATCGTGCCGGCCACGGCAGTCGCTCGTACGCGGGTCTCGGGGGCCAGAGCCGTCCTGAGCGCGGCCGGCAGGGACTCGGCGGTCGGAGCCGGACCGTCGTGTGCCGCGCCGATGCCCAGGTCAGCCACCCGACCCGCCCAGTACGGCTGGTCCGTCGCCTGGGGCACCACCACCTGGGGCGCGCCGGCCCGCGCGGCCGTCGTCGTCGTGCCCGCGCCGCCGTGGTGCACGACCGCGGCCACCCGGCCGAACAGTGCCTGCTGGTTGACCTCGCCGACCGCGAAGCAGTCGTCCCGGTCGTCGATCAGGGCCAGGTCGGCCCAGCCGCGCCTGACGAGCGCGCGGCGGCCCTGCGCACGGACCGCCTCGATGGCCACCCGGGCGACGTCCTTGGAAGCGTGCATGGGCATGCTGCCGAAGCCCACGTACACCGGTGGTTCGCCGGCGTCCAGGAACGCCACCAGCTCGGCCGGGAGCGGGCGAGCATCCGGCAGGATCCACGCGCCGGTCTGTACGACGTCGAGCTCCGGCATCCCCTGCCACGGATCCAGAGCCGGGTCCGTCGCCAGCCACGGCTGGTCGCCGATGACGTAGTCGCGGACGTCGTCCACCGGCGGCAGGCCGTTCGACTCCCGGCTGGTGTTGAGCGCCGCACCGAACAGCGCGTTGATGCTCTCGGCGTCCAGGTCCCACAGCATCCGGTTGTCGGTGACCTCCGGCGGGAACGGCCGGCCCTGATAGGCCAGCGGCGGGCGGTGCGGCGACGGCAGGGTGAGCTGCTGGAAGGTCACGGACACGGAAGGGATGCCCAGCTTCTCGGCCACCGACCGCGCACCGGCGGCGGCCGGCGTCACGCCGGTCGCCACCAGCACGTCACACCCCTCGGCCGCCGCGGTGACCGCGTCGAACTGGGCGGCGATCAACTCGGCCGCGCGCTCAGGCAGGGATGACGGCGGCGGCGCCGCGGTCGTCAGCGCACGCGCCGACTGTCCGACCGGCACCAGCTGCACGCCGACCCCGGCCAACAGCTGCGCGAACTCCTCGTCCGGCGGCGCGCACACCCGCACCTCCGCGCCGAGCTCCCGCAACCGCACCGCGAGTGCCGCCATCGGTTCGACGTCCCCGCGCGACCCGTACGTCGACAACACCACACGCACTTTCGCGTCCCCCATTTCCGCAGGTTCTGGCCTCGGCGGACGATTCTGCGGCATGACCCGGGTCTTGTGGCAAGCCCCCCGGTGCGCTATACGTTGAGAGTGGAAAGGCGCGGGTCTCCCCTTTCCCCTTCATCTCCCGCCACAGTCGGCGCCCTCACAGGTCGGTGGATCCGATCAAGGCCGGTCCGGCATAACGAGCGGGAGACAGGTGGACGCCCGTGGCGCGTTCGGCGAGGGCGAGTGCGCCGGAGACCGGATCATCAGGGACATCAGGCTGGTCACCGTCCATATCCATGCCGAGCGCTTCGACCTCCGCTTGGAGCCGGTCGGGGTCGGAACCTCTCCGGAGAGAGTACGCGTACAGACCGAACGTGGTGATTGATCGGCCGTCGACGCAGTAGGTGAAGCCGTCGTTCTTGATGGTCATGAACACCGCGGCTGCGACCGTGCCCACGGACAGCAGGCCGGCCTGGTCGTAGATGGCCCTCATCCAGCCGGACTCGACCAGGACGGTTCCGCCGGCGGCCGCATAGGCCGCGGTCAATGCCGTGGCACCGCTCATTCGTCCGCCTTCCGCGAGGAGCCGTAACCCGGTGATCATGGCACGACGAGCCGTGTCAACGGGGGTTGAGGGCCGGGCGACTGGTGCTGGTGCCGCACCAGGTAGGCGTAGTGGCCGTCGTGGGTCATGAGTTGGTGGTGGGTGCCGGCCTCGATGATCTGGCCGCGGTGCAGTACGACGATCAGGTCCGCGTCCTGGATCGTGGACAGCCGGTGGGCGATGATGACCTGGGTCTGGCCGAGCCTGAGCAGGTTGCGGCGGATGCGTTCCTCGGTGACCGCGTCCAGCGCCGCGGTGGGCTCGTCCAGCAGCAGGATGCGAGGGCGGTGGACCAGGGCGCGGGCCAGCGCCAGGCGCTGGCGCTGGCCGCCGGACAGCCGCGTACCGCCCTCTCCGACGTTGGTGTCGTAGCCCTGCGGGAGGCGCACGATCTCGTCGTGGAGTTCGGCCAGGCGGGCGGCGTGCTCGACCGCCTGGTGGTTGACGGGGGTGAAGCCCGCGATGTTGGCGGCGATGGTGCCGGAGAACAGGTGTGGCTGCTGGGTGACCACGCCCACCTGCCGGCGCAGCCACTGCCGGTCGAGTTCTTGCAGCGGGATGTCGTCGAAGCGGACCTGCCCGGCGGTCGGCTCGGTCAGGCCGATGAGGGTGCGGCCGAGGGTGGTCTTGCCGGATCCCGACGCGCCGACGATGGCGACCCGCGCGCCGGCCGGGATGCGCAGGGAGAGGTCGCGGAGCACCGGCGTACGGGCGTCGTAGCCGACGCTGATCTTGGTGACGGTGACGCTGCCGCGCAGCCCGCCGTCCGGACGGACGCCGCCGATGCGCTCCTGCGGCGTACCCATCAGGTCGGCGATGCGGCCCAGGTGTGCGGCGGCCAGTTGCAGCTGGTACACGATGCCCAGCAGCGACGCGAGCGGCGTGGTCGCGGCGACGGCGAGGGACACCAGGGCGAGCCGGTCGCCCAGCGTCCCGGAGGTCGAGGCGAACACGGTCACCAGCAGGCTCAGGTGGAGTGCGATCTGCAGGGTGGTGGTGGCGGTCTGGACCGCGGCCACGTGCCGGTCCCGGGCCGCCCCGGTGGTCAGCTCCTCCTCGTGGTGGACGCGCCAGCGGTCCGCCGCGGCCGTCTCTCCGCCGGAGGCCTTGATCGCCTCGATGCCGGCCAGGCTGTCGACCATGGTGGCCTGGGTGGCGGCGGTGGTGTGCAGGGCGGCGAAGGCCAGGTGCATGCCGCGGCGCGCGGTGGCCAGGACCACACCGGCCTGCAGCGCCGCCGCCGCGAGCGTCACCAGCCCGAGCCCGGGCGCGGCGATGATGAGCAGGGTCAGGTACGTCACCGCGGTGGCCAGGTCGAACAGGAAGGCCAGCGACTGTTCGGTGAGCAGATCGCGCAACATGGCCACCCCGCTGAGCCGGCTCAGCAGGTCACCGCTGGAGCGGCGCTGGAAGAAGCGGTACGGCAGCGCCAGCGTGTGGCCGACGAGCGCGCGCATCCCCTCGGCCGCCACCGAGGTCTGCAGCCGGATCAGCATCCGGGCGCGGGTCCAGGACGTCAGCCCGTACACGAGCACGACGCACAGCGCGGCGGCCGCCAGCGTCGTCGCGTCCATCGCCACCGGCCGGTCCACCACGAGTTTGGTGAACAGCGGCACGGCCAGCCCGAGCAGCTGAGCCGTCAACGAGGTCAGCAGCACCGCGACGATCAGCCCCCGGTTGGCCAGCGCGGGCGCCAGCAGCGGGCGCAGCACGCGCCAGGGCCGGGGCCGGGCGGCGGGGGTGAGCCCGGCGGGGGCGTCGGCCAGCAGGACCTTGCCGGAGTATCCGGCCTGGAACTGCTGCTGCGACAGTCGCCGCCGGCCCCGCGCAGGATCGATCACGGTGGCGCCGCGTGGGCCGACGTGCTCGACGACGACGAAGTGGTTGTTCTCCCACACGGCGATGAACGGCGCGGGCAGCGCGCGGAGGGTGTCGATCGGGGCGCGGCAGGCCCGTAACCGCAGCCCGAAGCGGGCCCCGGCCTGGATCATCTCGCGCAGGCTCACCCCGTCCACGCCCTCGGCCAGGTGCTCGCGTACTTCCGCCAGGCCCGTGCGGCGGCCCAGCGCGCTGAGCACCATGGCCAGGCAGGCGGCGCCGCAGTCACTGCGGGCCAGTTGCATCCGCAGCGGCACGCGGCGTCTCACCGCCGCACCTCCCCGATCCGGTACGCCATCTCCCTCACCGTCACATCCGCCCGATCGCGCTCAGAGCCAGAACCACTGGATCTCCGCGGTACGCCGCCGCTCGTCCAACCACGCCTGGAAGGCCGCGTCCCGCGCCGCTTCCAGCACTTCCGGCGCGTCAGGGTCGGGCGGGACGACCTCGTGGACCGCCCCGGCCAGATAACCGCCTTCGCAGGGAACTGGCCCGATCGCCGTTCCCTCGGCCGCCGTCCGCAGGGGCTCGGGCAGCCGGGGGGTGAGCGCGGTGGCGGCGTGCAGCTGCAGTCTGTGCCCGGGGAGTTCGAGGGCGGCCAGGGAACGGGCCGCGAAGTCCTTCACCGGACCCTCCGACAGGGCACGCAGCTCGTCGGCGTGCGGGCCGGTCACCCACACCGCGCGCCGCATCGTGAAGTCCTCCGGGTGCTCAGCCAGGTGGCGGCGGGCGGGTTCGCCGGCGAAGCGGTCGCGGATGCGGGCGATGATCGCCTGGGTACGGGCGTGGGTTCGGAACATCTCCGGCGACATGCCCGCCTCGGCCAGCCACTCCAGCGTCTGCGCCTTGCCGGTGAGCCCCCGGCGGCGGCGGAACTCGTCGGCGGCCGCCTGGATCTCGGCCTCGGTCGGCGACTGCAGGGCACCCTCCAGCTCGTTGAGCAGGATGCGGTGGTCCACCAGCCGCTCGTGGAGCTGCTGGTCGCGCACACCCAGGGCGCGGATGGTGGACAGCGCCACCGCGATGGACAGCCCGACCCCGTCCACGCTGAGGACGTTGGCCGCCGCCCAGTGGGTGGAGTGGTCCACCAGCCAGGGGACGCCGTCCTCCGCCTCCGCCGACAGCGCGACGGTGCCGCCCTCGGGGTGGTCGAGGAGCAGGTCGTAACCGACCCGGGTCGTCCCCGGCGGCTCGTCGACGACCAGTTGGGCGCGCAGGTGCGGCCGCGCGGCGGCCCAGTCACGCGCGCGCCGCCGCGCCTGGCCGACCTGGTCCTGCGCGGTCGGCAACCCCTGCAGGAGCGCGACCGCCCCGGCGAGGTCGTCGGCGAAGGAGGGACGGACGGCGGTGCTCTGGTCAGTGGGCATCGGCGGAGTCCTTCTGATCGGGGCCGGTGGTGGTGGCGGTGGTGAGCCAGTCGGCGATGGCGTCGCTGATGGGCATGCCGGTACGCAGCTCGACGAAGGCCCATTGGCCGTTGACGTTGAGCTCCAGGAAGACGTACCGGCCGTCCGGGGTCACGATGAAGTCCAGCGCGCCGAAGCTCAGGCCCAGCCCCGCCACCAGCCGGACACAACGGTCGGCGATGTCCTGCGGCAGGTCGTAGGCCGCGTAGCCCACCTTGGTGTCGTCGTAGTGCCGCCAGTCCACGGTGGTGAGCCGCGAGGTCTGGGAGTCGATGCGGGCGGCGAACACCTGCTCGCCCACCACGGTCACCCGCAGCTCGTACGCCTTGGGCAGGTTCGGCTGCAGTATCGCCGGACCGTGCCGGAGCCGGTGCCGCCCGGTCAGCCGCCGCCTGGGCACCGTCGCGGTGAACAGGTGACGGGCCTCCCCGTCCAGCGTGAACGGGTGGAATCCGAGCGTCTTGGTGATCATCCGCCCGCCGGCCTGGTTCCACAGCGGCACCAGGACCTCGGGATCGTTGGTCACCACCGTGTCGGCCACGGTCAACCCGAGCTCGGCGGCCCGGTACAGATGCAGGAGCTTGTTGTCGACGGCCGCGGTGTACTGCGGCGGCGCGGGCATCCACCGGGCCCCGACCATGAGGTCGTACGCGCCGGTGACAGCGATCTTGGCCGTGTGCTCGGCGAAGGCGCGCTGCGACGGCTCCGGAACCTCGAACGCGGCCGGCCGGTCGGGGCGCCGGTCCCACACCGCGCTCACCTTCGACAGGTCGTACGTCTCGCCCCGATAGGTCAGCACCTGGCGCCAGCGGCCGTCGAGACAGCTGGTGGTGAGGGTGGAGGTCCCGGGATAGTCGGCCTCGTCCCACCACAGCAGCGGCACGCCGCGCTCGCGCAGCTTGGGCAGCACGACGTGTATCGAGTCGTCGCGGTGGCTGCTGATGATCAATAACACAGTCGTTCGGTCCTTTGCTGTCGCAACAGCGGGGAGCCGCTTGACGGGCTCCCCGCTGCTCACCGGGCCGCGGTCATCGCGGTCGGATCACGTCTTCCAGCAGTCGCCCTTCTGGCTGGCGGTGCAGAGATAGGTGCTCCAGTCCGGTTCCATGCCCGCGATCACCTCCAGCTCCTCGCCGTCGAGCTCGGAGACACCGGCGGGAAGGTCCTCGATGTTCAGCATGCTGTTCACCCCCCTTCTGGTTGCGCAGGGCCGTGATCTACGACCCTGCGAGTGATCGTGGCGATCACGACTTGTGATCCACTGCAAAGGCGGCTGAAGCTGACTGCGAACGCAGGTCAGCACGACTGACATCCCGCGTCCGCGCGCTCTTAGGCTGCTCGCCATGGACGACGGTGGAACGTGTCTTCGAGCGGCGGACATCACTGCGGCGCTGGACACGGCGCTCACCGCCATGCGAGCCGCGGGTGCCGACATCGCCTACCGCCTGGGGGGCACGAGCGCGGCTCTCCTCCAGGGGGTTCGGCTTCCAGTCGGGGACATCGACCTCCTGGTGGCGCGGCGAGAGGAAGTGGATGAGTTCGGTGCCGCGCTCGCCTCGTTCCCCTGCCTTCACGCCGCCTCGTGGATTCCGGCGTCCGCGCAATACTTCGCCAGGTACGAGGTGCGCGGGGTCAAGGTCGAGATGAGCACCGTCGAGAGGCAGACCGACTCCGACGCGCTGGAATGCGTCGGTCGCGGCCCATGGCAGCACTGCGTGTGGATCGCATGTGGCTCGCACCAGGTTCCTGCGGTTCGGCTGGAACTGCGGTTGGCGACGGAGCTCGTACGGGACAGAGCCGACCGTTACGAACCCCTCCTCGACCATATGAGCGCGCAGGGATGCGACTTCGACCTGTTGCATCGGGCCATGAGGGGCCAGGGTCTGTCGGCGGAACGGCAGCGCCTGGTCTGGGATCGCCTCGCCCCGTCACGATGACCCGCACTCGGAGTGGTGCGTCATCGGCCCATGACGGATGAGGCCGGCTACCTCGTGGAGGTACGCCGGCACGACGTCGCCCGTTCCGACCCTCCCGATGAGGCGTTCGACCTCGTGCACGCGCGCCTGGTGCTGGTGCACGTCGCCGACCGCGAACGTGCCCTGCGGTCGATGATCGCGGCGCTGAAGCCCGGCGGGCGGCTCCTTCTCAAAGACGCCGACCCAGCGGCTGGCCAACCGGATCCGCGACGGGTTCCGCGCGATGCCGGCCGGGCGCGGCGCCGGCCTTGCGTGCGGAGGACCTTGATCACGGCCTCGTAGGCGTTGCCGTTCTGGACGGCGAATCGCTGGTTGTCGGCAAATGTGAATTAATCGGAACCAGCGTCATGGCATGTCTGACGACATGCAAAGAAACGCCAAAATATTTGCGCGACGACGCCTTCTTTAAAGGTATCGAATTTGACGGGTTATTGGGGTTCATTGAGGTGAATGAGATAATCCTTGCGGGTATGTACGCTTCTGTCTGAATGCCTACCGAGATGTGGGCGTCGGATTTCGCGTCGATTTATCCATGAATGGAAACGAGAGCACGTGAATACTGAAATTCGGCATTTGCCGACGCCGCGCAGCGCCCGTATCGCCAAGCTGGCTCTGGCCGCTGCGGCCACCGGTCTCATGTTCGTTCCGCTCGGCCAGGCCGTGGCGAGCGCGAGCGCGGGCTACGCCCCGACGCAGCCGGCCGCGGGCTGCGCGAGCGAGTGGGGCGTGTGCGACGTCCTCTGGTGGGGTCGCGAGGACAAGTCCGACCACGACGAGAAGTTCGAGCACGGTAAGAAGTTCGACCACGACAAGTTCGAGCACAACGAGTTCGAACATGAGAAGAAGTTCGAGCACGACGAGAACGAGCACGACAAGAAGTTCGAGCACGACGAGAACGAGCACGACAAGAAGTTCGACCGCGAGAAGTTCGAGCACGACAAGAAGTTCGACCGCGAGAAGATGGACCGCGACAAGAAGTTCGACCGCGACAAGAAGTCCGATCGCTTCAAGTTCGACCACGTCAGGATCGACCACCTCAAGTTCGACCATGACAAGAAGTTCGAGCAGGAGAAGAAGTTCGACCGCGACAAGTTCGAGCAGGAGAAGAAGTTCAAGCACGACGAGAACGAGCGCGAGAAGAAGTTCGAGCACGACGAGTCCGAGCACGACAAGAAGTTCGAGCACGACGAGAACGAGCACGACAAGAAGTTCGAGCAGGACAGAAAGTCCGAGCACGACAGGAAGTTCGACCACGACAAGTTTGACCACCACCACGACTGGTAAGTCGTAACGCACGGTACAAACCAAGGTGAGATGGCCCGCCCGGGGATGAGCTCGGCGACGACGTCCTCCGTCGAGACCGAGGGCATCCCCTGGCACACTGATCGGCGATTGAGTCGAAATCGCTCTCGGCCGCCCGAAAACGCGGGTGACAAAATGCCGTGGCAATTATTTGCCACGGCATTTTCGCTTGACGTCATCCGAGCCGGCGGAGTTCGGAGTAGCAGGCCGGCATCGACGACTCATCCTCCGGGGCAGTCGCTGTCTCCACCGCTGTACTCGGCGCAGTAGCCGGACGGCAGCGCAGTGAAGATCACCGCGGCCGCGGTCATCCAGGCGTCCATGCCCGCACGATCGCCCTTGGGATCCCCCAGGCCTGCGGCGATCGACTGCCAAAGGCACAGCGGAACCCGCATGCTCGACGCCCTCCGCCGCGAACCCACCCACCTGCCCGAACCGGCAGCCGCGCGATTCCCTGCAGGGAATCGCGGTGGCGCGGGGGAATCAGCACACTGCTGTGCATGAGCAACCCACTCGACATCAAGCAATGGGCCGACCGGTACGTCGCCCAGTGGAACGAACCCGATCCGGCCGCGCGGGCCGCGCTCATCCGCGAAATGTGGGCGCTTGACGGGGTCCAGGTGCTGGTCGACCCGCCGCAGGAGATCCGTGAGGCCGCCGCAGGGCTGGCGTTTCCGGTGCCGCCGCTGGAAGTCCGGGGTCACGACGCCTTGAACGCCAGGGTGACCCGTGCGTACGAGATGTTCGTCGCGTCGGGCGAGCACCTTTTCGAGTGCGCCGAAGAGGCGTCTTTCCTCATGCCCAACGTGCTCGGCATCCGGTGGTCGATGGTGTCGACCCACACGGGACAGGCCGTCGGCGGCGGCCTGGACATCCTCTCCCTGGACAGCGATGGCCGAATCCGTACCGACCACCAGTTCATCGGAGTGAATTGATGCGCTTCACCAGGATCACCCGCACGGAGGACGGCGGATCAGCGTTCGAGGACGGCGAGATCGCGCTGGAACACCGGCAGGTGGCCGACGGGGCGCCGGCCATGGCCGTCGGTGGGCTGCCGTCGAGAGACGGCGTGCAGTTCCTGCGCAGTGCCGCGTTCGACAGCACCGCGCACCCGGCGCCACGTGAGCAGTGGGTGGTGATGCTGCGCGGGGTGATCGAGGTGACGGTCAGCGACGGCGGCCGGCGGCGCTTCGGTCCCGGCGACCTCGTACTCGCCGCCGACACCACAGGAATGGGACACGTCACGACCGGCGTCGGCGACCCGCCGTTCGAGGCGCTGTTCATCCCCGTCTGACCGCCGACGCGAGCAGCCGTGGAGCGCTTCGTGCTCGGCCGCCGCAGACTTACCCGCTCCTCCCCGTGGAGGTCGCGCAGGCTCCGTCCGATCAGGTGGGGACGGCCGGCTGTCGTTCCTCGCGCCTGCCCAGCACCGCGAGGGTCAGGGTCACGGCGACCGACCCGAACGCCAGCACCGTCATCGCCACGGCCGGGGAGGTCAGTTGGGCCACCACGCCCGCGAGGGCCGCGCTGACGCCCTGCATGGTGGACATGCCGACGGAGTGCAGGCCGAGGGCTTGGCCCGCGAGGTCGTCCGGGGTGAGGGACATCAGGCGTTCCTGCAGGACCAGGCTCGCGCCGAAGCCGACGGAGGCGACGGCGACGGCCACGGCCGACAGTGCCGCTCCCGGCTGCAGGACGAAGAACAGGTACGGCGTCGCCAGCAGCAGACGCAGCGGGATCGCCAGCCGGGGGCGCAACGCGGGCGGCACCAGGCGGCCCACCGCCACGTCGCCCAGGAACATGCCCAGCGCTCCGCACGCGAACAGCGTGCCGGCGGCTCCGGGGGCGTAGGAGATGTAGAGCGACTCGCAGCCGACCACCAGGCCGTTGGGGATCCACAGGCCCAGGTACGTCAGGCTGCGGGGGCGCGAGGACCACAGGAGGGCGTTGGTGCGCCAGGTCGCCGAGACGGACAGGCGCCCGGAGGACCGCGGCGGGCGGGCCGTGAGGCCCAGGCGGGTGGCGAGGGCCGACATCACGTACAGCGCCGCCGCCAGGAGCAGGCACGTCCTCGGGGTCAGAAGCGTCAGCAGCGCGGCGCCCGTCGCGAACCCGGCCACCTGCATCAGCCCCCAGAGCATGTTGAACACCGAACGCCCCAGGACATAGCCGTCTTTCGACAGGATTTCGGTCAGCAGTCCTGAGCGTGCTCCCCCGCCCAGGGACGCGATCAGGCCCTGCGCCAGCACGACGGCGAAGACGGCCGCGATCGGCAGACCGGGCAGCGCCAGCACCGCCGTACCGGCCGCGAAGGCAAGGGCGAGGCCGGAAAGAATCGCGCGCGGGGGCAGGCGGTCGGCGCCCGAGAGCAGGAACATGGCCCCCGCCAACTTCGCCAGCTGCGGGCCGAACATGCTCACCGCCGACAGCAGCGGGGAGCCGGTGGCCTGGAAGACCAGCGTGCCGAGAGCCAGGGCGCCGATCGTCTGGGCCGCGGCGAAAGCGGCGTAAGAGAGCAGGAACGGGGTGAACTCCGGGGTGCGGAACAGGGTTCGATAGCTGCGCATACGTCGGAGTCTCGGAGCGGCCCGGGGGTCGTGTTTACTGTTTCGCCGACGCGCGAAAGGTGGAACGCATGGGCCTGTGGCAGATCGACACCGACGTCCTCGCCCGCAGCCGGTTCGTGCTCTCGCCGTTCGCCGAGACCTTCGCGAGCCTGAAGCTGCTGCACGCGGGGACCGGTGCCCATCCGGGTGAGGAGGCCTGGCTGCGCGCGCACCTGCCCGGCTACCGCGCGCGCCTCGCGGCCGACCCGGTGGCCGCGCCGCTCGTACGGGCGGCACTCGGCAGGTCCTGGATCGCCGACTTCTTCTGCCCCACCTCGTGCGAGGGGGAGAGTTTCGAGGAGACCGTGGCCCGGGTGCGGGCGGCCGGGGCCGAGGAGGCGCGGGCCAACCTCCGCGTGTCCCTCCGGGGCCCGCTCCCCGCAGCCCTGGAGCGGGACGACCTGCCCGAGCGGGCGACCGCGCTCCTGACGTACGTCTGGGAGGAGACCGTACGGCCGTACTGGGAACGTCGGCGGCGCGTCCTGGAGGCGGACATGGTCGCACGGACCGCGCGGGTGAGCCAGGGCGGATGGGCGGCCGTGCTGGACTCGCTGAAGCCGGGGACGCGGTGGGTCGGGGAGAGCCGGTTCCAGGTCAACCTGAACGCGTATCAGCCGCGGGAGATCGCCGCCGGGGCCGACCTGCTGTTCATGCCGGTGACGCCGAGGACCGGGTGGGTGTCGTGGGAGGGACGGGAGCGGTACGCCGTCGTCTATTCATGTCTCGGAGTGCTCGCCGAGGATCACGACCGGCGACCCGTCCCGGGCGGGCTCGGGGCGCTCATCGGGACCGCGCGGGCCGGATTGCTGGTGCTGCTGGGAACTCCCATGAGCACGACCCAACTGGTCGCCGTGACCGGTCAGGGGCTGGGCTCGGTGGGCCGGCACCTGCGGGTGCTGCTGGACGCGGGGCTGGTGGAGCGGCGGCGGGCCGGGCGGTCGGTGCTGTACGTACGGACGGCGGCCGGGGAGGTGCTCGTGGAGGCATCGGGGACCGGACCGGTGCCGGGCCTCGAGTGAGCCCTACGTTCGCCAGCCGTTGACGGTCAGGTCGGGGTCGGTGGCCGAGTTCAGCAGCCGCCGGGCCCAACCGTAGGTCATCGGAAGCCAGTTGAAGTCGTGATCCGGTCCGACGATGTCGGCCAGCTCGATCAGCTTCATCATCTCCACCACCGCGGAGAGCGGCTTGGCCACGCGCCATGCGCTCCGCATCCGTTCCGGAGCGACGGTGTCGGCCCAGGCGGCGAAGAAGGCGTCGAGGTAGGCCGCGGCGTCCGGTTCGGACGCGTCGTGCAGCCATGAGGCCAGGTCGAACAGCGGGTTCGTGACGGTGGCGAAGCTCCAGTCGTGCAACAGGATCTCGTCGTCGCGCACGACCACATTGCCCGGGTGGAAATCGCGGTGGACGATCGCCGCCGGGATGGCCGCCTCGTCCAGGCGCTCGGCGCACTCGACCAGATACGGCGTCAGTGCCTCCAGCCGGTCGGCCTCCTCGTCGGTCAGCGCCCGGTCCAGGTTCTTCGCAAGCTTGGGCGCCCGCCAGATGTCATCGCGGGCCATGGTCGACCGTACGCCGTCGGCCAGCGAGGCCGGGGTGAGCGGGACACACCCCGCGGCGATCAGCTCGTCCCTGCGTGACAGGCACCATGCCGAACTGCCAGCTCCATGCCGCTCCGCCGTGGACGCCCATGCGAGCGCGTATCGCGAGCACGACCCAGGTGTTGACCCCGACCCAGCCCATGGTGAGCGGCCCCTGGACGAGCCCGGGCACGGTCGCGCCCTTGAGCCCGAACGTGGCGCGACCGCAGTCGCGGGAATGGGCTGTCGAAAGGCACGCGGTCGGTCGGTCGCGCTCGGGCGCGTGATTCCCTCCTTGATGACGTAAACCACACAAGCAGGCGAGACTGTTCCAAATGGGGTGGATAATCCTCTATAGCTTGAAGCCATCTCTGTATATAGTTACAGCGTGTTCACGCTCCAATCCCTGCTGGATCGCGCCTCGCTCGAACTCCGTGTGCTGGTGCCGGGCCGACCGGGCGCATTGGACGCGCCCGTCGCGTGGGTGCACAACACCGAGCTGCCCGATCCTTCGCGCTACGTACGCGAAGGGGAGATCGTGCTGACCAACGGGTTGTGGCTAGAACGGGTGCCTCCCGCGCAGTTCGTGACGAACGTCAAGAAGGCCAAGGCCAGTGGCATCGTGTTCGGCTTGCGAGCGGAAATGCCGAACACTCCCGACGCGCTGGTCGAAGCCTGTCGCGAAGAGGAGCTGCCGCTGCTGGAGATCTCCGTCGCGGTGCCGTTCACGGCGGTCTCGCAGGCCATGGCCGACATGCTGACCGACGAACGCAAGCAGTCGCTGGTCGGTATGGTGCGCCGGGGAGACGCCCTGGCCACGGCGATCTCCCGGGGTGCCGGCGCCTCCGGCGTGCTCGATGTCCTGCGCCGTGAGCATGACCTGCCCCTGGCGGTGGTCGACAGGATGGCGCGTTCCCTCGCGGTGGCCGGCGCGAGCCTGGACAGCGACCAGCTGCATGCCGTGGCCACGGCGTTGGCCAAGAAGCCTCCGGCTCTGGAGGTGGATCTGGGAGATTTGGGACAAGCAGCGCTGTTTCCGGTGGGTGCCGTCGGCGACATCGACGCGGCTCTCATCTGCCTGCGCCCTTTGCGCGAGCTCGCGACGCCCGAGCGGCAGGCGCTGGAGCAGACGGCTCGGTTCCTCAGCCTGGAGGTGGCGAAACAGCAGGCGGTCCAGGCGATCGAGATGCGCTTCGCCAGCGAGCTCCTGGAGATGGTCCTCTCGGGAGGCTGGCGGGCGACGGAGGTTCCTGGCCGGCTCCGCGCGTTCGGCGTGGATCCGAGCGGTCCGCTGGCCGTGTGCGCCGTGGCGTTCGCGGACGGCGAGGCCGCGACGATGCACGGGCTCGCGGAGGTGATCGTGGAGTTCTTCGCCGTCGAGGGAGTGCCGGCAGTCGTGGCCGGCGGCACGCAGGACGTCGTCGCCGTCCTGCCGTGGCGCCATCCCGAGCACGAGCTGCCGTCGCTCGCCCAGCGCCTGGTACGGAGCATCGAGCGGCGCTTCCCTGGACTGCGCCCGGTCGTCGGCCTCGGAGAGCTCGCGGCCCACGCGGCCGAGCTGCGCCCTCAGCTCCTGCAGTCCAGGGAGGCGTGCCGCGTGCTGCGGCGCACCCGCACGGGTCCGTCCGTGCGGGCCTTCGCCGAGCTGGGCACGCACCGGCTGCTCCTCGGGCTGCTCGACGCCGAGACCTTGACCGAGTTCGCCGGCAAGATCCTCGGCCCGATGAAGGACCATGACGCGCGGCGGAGCGGCGAGCTCGAGCTGACGCTGCGGACGTTCCTCGATCATGACGGGCAATGGGCGGCGACGGCCGGAGCGTTGCACATCCACGTCAACACCCTGCGTAACCGGCTGGCCAAGATCGCTGAGCTCACCGGCAGAGACGTGGGGCGTACGGAGGACCGGGTCGATCTGTTCCTGGCGCTGACCGTCGAGGCGATGGACTGGGCTCAGTCCGGGTAGACGTCCGGATCCACCACCGGGGGCCGGGGCCGGCGCACGGTCAGGCCGGCGTCCGCGGCCGCCCGCTCGGCGACGTCGCGGCAGCGGGCGAAGGACACGTCCGCGCAGCTCTGCGCGTACTCCAGGAACTGCCGCAACGCCAGCGCACGGCCGGGCCGGCCGGACAGGAAGGGGTGAACGCACAGGTTGAACAGGCCGCCGTAGTGGCGCATCCCGTCGAGCTCGGCCCGCCACAGCTCCAGCACCTTCACCGGAGACTCGATGACGGAGCCCACATGAGGTGCGGGCAGGAACGCGTACTGCTCCCAGTCGTCGAGCGACCAGTGGACGGGCAGCTCGACGATCTCGCCGGCGGGCGTGACCACTTTGTACGGCTTGTCATCCCCCATGAGAGAGGAGTCGTAGCGCAGGCCGTACTCCGCGACCAGGTCGGCCGTCCGCCAGGACGCTTCCCACAGCGCCGCTCGGTGCCCCCGGATCTCGATGCCCTGGCTGTCGAAGACCGCCAGCGCGCGTTCGAAGTCCGCGCGTTCCTCCTCGGCGGTCATCGACGTGGGCGGCCGGTGGCTGTAGGAGTGGTGCGCCACCTCGTGGCCCCGCTCGACGATCGACGGGGCGAGCGCGGGACGGTGCTCGGCAACCCAGCCGGGCACGAAGAACGTGGCGGGGACGCCCAGCTCGTCCAGAAGATCGAGGATACGGGGCAGTCCGACCTCGGGACCGTATGCCTGGTGGGACATCGTGCTCGCGTGGTCGGCGAAGCCGCGGCCCTGCGCGAGCACAGGGGTTTCCGCGTCCACGTCGAAGGTGAGCGCCACGACCGCGGCGGACCGGCCACGCCAGCCGCCGCGGCCCTCGTCCGCCTGCTCGACCCGCCCGGGCGCGCTCAAGCCGGCACTCCGGCCGCCGGTCGCCACAGGCGGGCGTTGCTCAGCGTCGCCATGGGCTGGAGCATCTGGTGGTCGAAGTTCGCCATGGGCAGCCCTTGGGCCAGGCGCCGCGGGAAGTCCGGGTTGGCGAGCGCTCCCCGGCCGAGGGTCAGTACGTCCGCGTGACCGTCCTGCAGCACCATGGCCGCCCGGTCGAGGTTGTGCATGCCGCCATTGGCCAGCACGGGCAGTCCGGTCACCTTCCGGGCCAGGCCCGTGATCGTCACCTGCCCGTCCAGGGTCGCGGTCTCCACCCAGTCACGTCCTTCACTGGCGATGTGCAGGTAGCTCGCCCCCGCTTCGGCGAGCGCGGCGAAGATGATCTCCGCCTCCCTGGAGCCGCCCGCCCATCTGTGGGTGAAATCGTTGACCTTGCCCTGCGACAAGCGGATCCCCACGCAGAAACGCGGACCGACCTCAGCGCGGATGGCGGAGACGATCTCTGCCGCGAGTCGTACCCGATTGGCGACCGTGCCACCATAGCGATCGCCGCGCTGGTTGGTGTAGTCGGTCAGGAACTGGTCCACGAGGTAGCCGTTGGCGCCGTGCACCTCCACCCCGTCGAAACCCGCTCGCCGGGCGCGGACGGCCGACGTCACGAAGCCGTGCACCACCTGGTCGATGTCGTCCTGGCTCATCGCGCGGGGCGTCGGCCAAGGTCCGTACCCGCCGTATTCCGGCATCTTCTGCCCGCGCGGCAGGACTGCCGACGGCGCCGCCGTGTCGTCGCGGTAGTGGTTGCCCTGCGACAGCGCGCCCGCGTGCATGAGCTGAAGGATCATCGGCGCTCCGGCGTCGTGCACGTGGCTGACGACGTCCCGCCAGGCGGCCTCGTGACCGTCGGTGACGATGCCGGGCTGGTTGGCGTAGCTCTGGCTGTAGCGCGTATCGGTATAGGTTCCCTCGGTCAGAACGAGGGAGAAACCACCGCGGGCGAAAGCCGCGTAGTAGTCCGCCATCTCGGCCGTCGGCGTTCCGTCGGCGGCGGCGGACACCCTGGTCATGGGCGAGACGGCCAGCCGGTTGGCGAGGTGGAGCTCGCCGATGCGGTCCGGTCGCAGGGCGGGATGCTGGATGTCGTTCATCGTTCACTCACTCCTTGACGTCGCTTGTGTCGTCCTGACCGTTGAGGAGATCGATCGCCAACGGTGTCGGCTTGTGCCCATTGATTCCGACCAGGTCCTGCGGGCAGGCCGAGACCACGACCACGCAGTCCATCTCCGCCTCCAACGTGATCGCGTCGTTCGGGCGGCTGATCGAGTTCAGCCAGCTCAGCCGGCCGTCGTCCGCCACGGGGATCCTCATGAACACGTTGACGGGCTGCGGAGTGACCGGGACGGCGAGACCGAGGCCGGCCATGCTCGTGGCCAGGTTGTCCGCGCAGGACGCGTGGAACCCCGACACGCCCAGAGAACGGTAGCGGGCCGGGTCGCAGGCGGCGATGAGCATGTCATGCCGCCCGGGCGAGGTGTCCTCCACCAGGGTGAGGATGGGCCTGCGCCGGTCGGTGACGAACTGCTCGCCGATCGCCGGGAACAGGCGGCTGGTGGCGGCTCGGGTGTGTGACGCGCTGAGGTGCTCGTTCACGTCGTCCGCGGCGAACGCGAACACATCGCCGACCTGGCCTCCCTGGAGGTCGGTGACCCGTACGCGCTGACCGGTCCTGACCTTTACCGCCCGTCCTTCGGTGGCGGGCACGATAACTCGCATACCGACAGCCAACCAGCCGGCACACGGGCAGGCCATGGAGGTTTCCCCTGTGTTTGTCCGACGCAATGGAGGAACCTACAGTCATCCACAGGGACCCTCCGTCCTCCTGACGCCGACAGCGCTGCTTTCCAGCCGCCCCACGGGCCCGCGTTCCGCCGCCGGTCACGCTGCCTCCACGGGTGCCGCGCAGTCGAGAAGTGCGCGGTCCCGGCTCGCGGCGGCCGAGAGAGAAAGTTCGAGGGTTCGGGCTCAGCCGGTCAAACAAGGCCACCGAAACGCCGGAGAAACAGACTGCGTGCTTGCATCCCCCTCACAGATCTTTCCTCGTGAAAGGATTTCCATGGCGTTGTCGCATCCCTCCTCGTCCGACCACG
This sequence comes from Nonomuraea sp. NPDC003201, assembly GCF_053590415.1. Lineage (NCBI taxonomy): Bacteria > Bacillati > Actinomycetota > Actinomycetes > Streptosporangiales > Streptosporangiaceae > Nonomuraea > Nonomuraea sp. NPDC003201. The sequence continues at coordinate 20,346 of NZ_JBSFTC010000023.1, read as the reverse complement.
GCCCTTCGCGCCGCTCCGCCCTCGGGTTCCTGGGCGCGGTCCCGCTGGCGGCCGGTGGTCTGCTGGCCTCGCAAGGAACCGCCGAGGCGAACGCCGACCGTTCCTCAGGCTCTGGCCGCATTCCCAAGGACCTGCTTCCTGGAGGCGCCTTTGACCGGCACATCAAAGAACTTGCGGACAAGGATCAGTTTTCCGGCACTGTGATGCTCGCACACCGCGGCCGCCAAGTCCTGGCCCGCGCCTACGGCTGGGCGGACAAGGAAGGCAAGATCCCGAACAAGATCGACACCATCTACGCTCTGGCCTCGTCCTCCAAGCCGTTCACCGGGCTGGCTGTCGTGCAGCTCGTCCAGCAGGGCAAGCTCAAGTTCTACGACCTGGTGAGCAAGCATCTGGACGGCCTGCCGGCGGAGATGGCCGAACGCATCACCGTGCATCACCTCCTCACCCACACCAGCGGCCTGGGCGACGCCCGGCGCCCGGGCGAGCAGCCACCACCGGAGGAGATCCACAACAGCTACGAGCAGCAGATGGCAGGCTTCTGGGCGAATCTGAAGACCTTCGAGCTGGAGTTCGCCCCCGGGACGAAGAAGGCCTACAGCAGCATGGGCTACACCCTGCTCGGCGAACTCGTGGCGAAGGTCTCCGGCATGTCGTTCCAGGACTACGTCCGCCAGAACGTCTTCCTCCCGGCCGGCATGGAGGACTCCGCCTACTACGACCGCCGCCAGTGGCTGACCGACAAGCGCATCGCTCACCCGTACATGTATCAAAAGGACGGTACGCGCGTCGACGCCGTCCGCAACCTCGACAAGGGCTCCGTCTACGGCGATGCCGGCCAAGGCAGCAACTCCGCCCGGGGATGGATGGGAACAGGCGGCGGCAACGGCTTCACCACCGCCCCGGACCTTGTACGCTTCGCGATCGCGCTGCAGGGGGGCAAGCTCACCTCCCGGCCCTACACCGAGTTGTACGTGAACGGAAAGATCTCCGCCAAGCCGCTCAAGCCGGACACCTCTGGCAGCTCCCTCCGCGGGGAGACCTTCCAGGCGTACGGGCCTGTGGCCGCCACCTACAACAACCAGCGCATCATCACCCACGGAGGCGGTGCGGGCGGCATATCGACGAGCTGGTCCATCTACCTTGACCTGGACTGGACGGCCGTCATTCTGAGCAACTACGACCTGCAGAGCATCGAGCCGATCATCGACCTGGAACGACGCCTGATCACCGGCGCCTAGCCCGCCGAAGCCGACGCAACCTAGCGGGTCGAGCTGACGACGAAACGTTCGGGGCGCGTGGCTCGACGACCCGCAAACGGATTGAGGATCTGCAGGCGCAGGTTATCGCGGGAGGAGGGCCGACCGTGGCTCCCGGCACGGACCGGAGGCACTGAGCCATCCACGCCAGTTTCCACTGTGACACGCGGTCGACGCGCGGACACCAGCCGACAGGGAAGTCGCCGTTCACTCCTCTCGGATTTCGTTCAGTGCTAGTCAAGTTCGCTTTCGTACGTTGAGGCTGCTGAGGATCGAACTCAAGCGTGGAGGGGCCACAACGATGACGACCACCCGCCGAACACTGCCGGCCGGATCCCTCATCAGCGACCGCTATCCGGTCATCGCGGCGGTGTTCAGAGCACGCGGGTCGCGTTGATCCCCGAAGGGCCCGCGAACTGTTGGGTATCGGCGCTGAAGAGGTGCTTCTACGCTCGCCGTGGCCTCCATCAAAGCGACGACCCGCCCACGCCGGCACATGACCAGCCCATGCGTAACCGAGCCAAAAGGAGCGTTGGATGCCAACTCGCGTGAATCGGCAGACCGTCGATCTGTCCGCCTATCCAGACCTCATCGTCTTATACCTCGGCATGCGGGTGAATCATCTGTACGGGATCCGGACCTTCTTCAGCTTCGGCCGGAAGATCAGTGAGTCGGTCGCGGGCAAGCCGGACGGGCTCCTGCTGCACGAGCCCGTTTACTACTCGTTCTTCCCGATGAACATGGGGATGCGTCAGTACTGGCGGGACCTGCCGTCGCTGCTCGCCTTTGCCCGGTCCGAGCCGCATCGGGAGTGGTGGTTGGACTTCCTGCGGGACTCGGGCGGCACCGGTTTCTGGCATGAGACGTACTCGGTCAAGGGTGGCATGGAGGCCGTCTACGACGACGTGCCCAAGCCGATCGGTTTTGGACGGTTCGCTGGGATCCAGCGCGCTCGTGGACCCATGTTCGGTTCCGCGGCCCGCCTGGGACGCTCCGACGACAGCAGCCCGGTCCTGAGCGAGACGGACCTCTACGGGTCATAGCCGCTCGGGCCATCGGCGGTGACCGCAGAGGGCGTGCGCCTGGTAACACCGACCGTTGCGAAATTCGTGGGTGCTACAAATGCCCGCGAATGAAGCGAGGCGGTAGTTCAGCGGCACGACGATGATGCCGCCTTCGCGCGATGTGCTGGGCGTCGTAGCCGGGGCTGCCGGAAAGCCGAGCCAGGGAGATCACGTCGCCGGGCTGGAACAGGTGGCCGTCGTCGTCGATCAGGTGCGGCAGCGCCACCGCGGGCAGCCCCGTGGCCTCCAGCGATGCTCTGCGACTCGGCCACGGCTGGCATGGCGAACACGTCGGCCTGCTCGTCGTTCAGGACCGGCCCGCGCCGCGCCGCACCGTCGTTCACATGGTTCCTCCGTCATACCGCGCCGGAACAGCTGGTCGAGCCGAACTGAGCGCGCCCATCAGGGTCCGGGTCGGCCGGACCGTGGGGATCGCGAGCATCATGGTCGCGCCGACGCCGGACAGGCACGGCAGCAGTATCGGCAGGTTGCCGCCGGCCACGCCGATCAGTACCAGGAGCGCCAGGACACCGCCGTAGCAGGGGATCAGACCGCGGTTCTCGTACCACCGACCGCCAATTCGGCAGTGCATTGGCCTTCGTACGCACGCTGATGCATCGTCTCCTCCCCCAGACGACCAACGGAGATCAGATGCGGGCGGCGGCCGCCGCCCGCATGGAGGCGGGGCGGGGCCGCCCTGATCCGGTGTCAGCGCGCGGCGCGTTTGATGAGGTCGGCAGTCACGGCGGGCTGCGAGATCATCGCGACGTGCGAGGCGCTGACCTCGTGGACCTGTGCCCCGGCCCGCCGCGCCATGAACCGCTGGGCCGCGACGGGCAGCACCTGATCGTTCCGAGCGACGAGGTAATAGGAGGGAATGGTCTTCCACGCCGGGGCGCCGGACGGTTCCCCGAGCGTGCGCGCGTCAGCGGGCCGCTGGCCGGCCTGCATCAGGTCGGTGGTCGCACTCGGCACGTCCCCGGCGAAGACGTCGTGGAAGAACTCCTTCTTGATGTACCCGTCGACGAGGTTCTCACCGTAGGGACGGAAGTCCAGCGCCGCCTCATTGAGCTTGCTTCCCGGATACTTCGTCTGCAGGTCCAGCAGCGACTCACCCTGGTCGGGGGCGAACGCGGCCACGTAGACCAGCGCTTTCACGTTCGGGTTGCCGGTCGCGGCGTTCGTGATGACGATCCCGCCATAGGAGTGCGCGGCGAGGACGATCGGGCCGCTGAGTGTGGCGAGGATGGAGGCCAGGTAGGCGGAGTCGGCGGCCACGCTGCGCAGTGGGTTCGCCGGGGCGATCACCGGATAGTTCTCGCGGATGAGCCTGGCGCTGACGTCGTTCCAGCCGGAGGAATCGGCGAACGCGCCGTGCACGAGCACCACGGTGGGTTTGGGCCTGCCTTCCAGCCGGGGCTGCGCCTGCGCCTCGGACGTTCCCAGCAGGGTACCGGCCGCGACCGCGGCGGATCCGGCCAGCACCGCTCGGCGGGTCGTCGTCATAATGTGGTCCTTTCAACGTGTGCAGCTTGCATCTCAATTGCGGGTCAGAGTAGATCCCGGTAGTTGACGATCGCTGAGCCCGGTAATTCAGTCTTTGGTAAGTACGTCGATCTAGCCTGCGGGCATGAGAACAAAGAAGAGCGAGACCGCCCGGAAGTGGGGTCTGCGGATTCACCTGCTCTTTTATGTGCTGTCCAATGTGGTCCAGGTCGTGGTGTGGTCTATCTACGACTCGGGAAGCCACTTCTGGCCTGTGTGGTCGATAGTCTTCTGGGGCATCGGGCTGGCCTTTCACGCCTGGAGCGTCTATTCACCGCCCCAATCGAATACCGCGCACTGAGCCGAGCGGTTAGCGAAGTGGGGATGGCCGACGTCATTCTCGACTGGTCCGCCACCCGGGGCGGCCGGTCAGTGGGCAGAGGCCGGCGGTCGAATTATGGGGACCGGATTCAGGAAGCTCGAATCCGACCCTGCTCACCCGCTTGGCTGACGCCGGTGAGCCGGACGAAGGTGGTGGCGGATGGCGCCAGACCCGCCGTCAAGTCCTCAGCGTCGCCGCAACTGAGCAGGACGGAGGTTGCGGTTTCCAGGTGACCGCGGCCGTGATGTCCGGTACGCGCGCCAAGCTGGACGAGCACCTGACCGCCGAGCGGGACATCCGTGACGATCCTGCCTGGCAGGTGGTTCCCTTCTACGACCGATCCTGGGCCCATATACTCGGTGCACGCTGCGGTCCGAAGCGGGTCGCAAGCGGACCAATCTGTCATGTCCATCCGGGAGTCGACGTGACTGGGCCCGCCCATCCCGTTCGGCCCGACGGCGAAGATCCGCCGACCGGTGCCGGTTCGCTGCGCCTGCAGGTCCTCGGTCCGCTGCGGCTGTGGCGCGATGGCGCCGAACTGGACGCCGGCCCCCGGCAGCAGGCGCAGCTGTTGGCCCTGCTCCTGGCGCGCGTGGGCCATCCGGTCAGCACGAGGGAATTGATCGACCTGATCTGGGCCGATGACGCTCCCGCCAGCGCGCTCAACCTCATCCAGAAGTACATCGGGGCATTGCGGCGGGTGCTCGAACCCGCGGTCCCCGCCCGGGCAGCCGGTACGTACCTGCACCGCCGCGGCAACACGTACGCGTTCAGCGCCGGCCCCGGCACGCTGGACCTCGTCACGTTCCGGGAGCTCCTCGAAGCCGCCCAGACCGCCCTCGCCCAGCAGGCCCGCGAAGTGGCGCTCGACCACTACGTCGAAGCGCTCGGCCTCTGGCGTGGCCCCGCAGGGGACGGGTTGTCCTACGGATCGACCGCGATCTCGATCCTGGCCACCCTCGACGACGAGTTCTACGCCGCCTGCGCGGCAGCGGCCGAACTGGCCGTGTCGTTACGCCGGCCGGAGCGGGTGATCCCGCCGTTGCAGCTGGCCGCGTCGATGGCACCGTTCCACGAACCCGTACATGCCGGCCTCATCACCGCCCTCGGCGTCGCCGGACGGCAGGCGGAGGCGCTGTCGGCGTTCCACGCGGTCCGTGACCGCCTCGCCGAGGAGCTCGGCATCGACCCCGGCCCGGCGCTGCAGGCCGCGCACCTGCGAGTACTGACGCAGACCCCGACGTCGCCGACGGTGACGAGCACGGAAAGTGAGAGTGACCGCGCACCGGCGAGCCTGGTCGGCCGGGGCGAGGAACTCGGCGTGCTGCGGCAGACCATCGAGGCGGCGCTCACCGGCCGCACCGGGCTCGCCATCGTCGAAGGCGAACCGGGCGCGGGCAAGACGCGCCTGCTGGAAGAGGCCACCGCCGCCGCGGACCGGCGTGGCGCGCTCGTCGTCTGGGCTTCCTGTTTGGAAGGCGACGGAACACCATCGATGTGGCCATGGGAGCAGGCGCTCACCGTTGTCCTCGACAGCCTGCCCGCGTTGGCGCGCGAGAAGTGGCTGGCCAGCGAACTCGGTCGCCTCCTCGAATCTCGGGACGATGACGCCGCGCCACCGGTTTCCGGCGGCCGCGCCCAGTTCCGCCTGTTCGAGCAGGTCGTCACCTTTATCGGCCAGGCCTCGGCAGAACGGCCGATGCTGCTCGTCATGGACGATCTTCAATGGATCGATGCCACCTCGCTCCAGCTGTTCAACCACCTGGCGGGCCGGCTGCCCACCGGCACCGCGATCGTCGGCGCCCTTCGCGACCGCGCGCCCACACCCGGCCCCGACCTTTCGCGGGTGCTGGCCGCCGCCAGCCGGCTGCCCAACCACCGCAGAATCCAGCTCGGCCCGCTCAGCCTGACCGACGTGGCCGAGCTCATCCGCCGCGAGACCGGCCACGAACCCGGTACGGACATCGCCCGCAACATCCACGTTCGCACCGCCGGCAATCCTTTCTTCGTCCGCGAACTGTCGCGGCTCCTCAGCGACCGCGGCGCGCTCAGCGACGGCGACGCGTCGGCCCGGGCCGGGGTGCCGTCCACTGTCCGAGACGTCGTCCGTGACCGGATGGCGGGCCTCGACGACAGCGCTCGCGACCTGCTGCGGGTCGCCGCGCTGATCGGCCGCGACGTCGACCTCGGCCTGCTCGCCCGCGCCGCCGGTGTCGACTTCGCAGACTGCCTCGAACACCTTGAACCGCTGCGCGCGCTGGGCCTGCTCGAAACGGGCCCGGAGGACCCGTTCTCGTGGCGCTTCGCGCACGACCTGGTTCGCGAATCGATCATGGAGACGACCGAGCAGCTGCGGGCCATCCGGCTGCACCTGCGTGTCGCGGACGCGCTCGAAGAGAGCCAGGCGGACGACGAGTCCATCACCGAACGTCTCGCCTTCCACCTGTCCGCCGCCGGTCCTCTCGCCGACCCGGTTCGTACCGTGGAGGCGCTGAAGCGCGCCGGTCGTCGTGCGACGACCAAGCTCGCGTTCGCCGCCGCCGACCGGCACCTGCAGTCGGCCGCCCAGATCGCGCGGAACGCCGGGCTCCCGGAACTCGAACTCTCCGCCCTCTCGCTGCTCGCCATCGCCCCGCGCCGGCAAGCCGGGTTCGGCGGCACGACGTTCGATCTGCTGGAGCGTGCGGAACACCTGGCCCGCCAACTCGGCCGGGAGGTCGAGGCCGCCGGCCTCCTCTTCGCGCGCCTGTTCGGGGCCTACACCTTCCTGGAGTGGGACCGCGTTCGTCTGGTCCGGCGGCTGTACGAGCAAGGGGAGGCGTCCTCCGATCCGGTCGTCCGCGTGTACGGCCGGCAAGCCTGGGGCCTGCACCAGTGGGACATCGGCAACATCGGCGAGGCATACCGGTGCTTCAGCCAGAACAACCCCGCCCTTCTCGACGGGGTTGTCTCCGCGCACAGCGAGACCCCGATCCGGCGTGACGTCTCGGGTGAGTGGCCCGGCTGGCAGGCCGTCATCACGGCACTGCACGGTGACGCCGGGACGGCGGAGACCATGATCGACAAATGGAACGGCCCCGACGACTCGTATGCGGTCGCGACCTGGGCCTACTACACCACGATCATTGCTTCGATGGCCGGTGACGCGGGCTGGGTGATACGCACGATCGAGCGGTGGATGGCCGTGGGCACTGGCCGCGCCGCCGTCCAGCAGGAGCACTACGTACGGCTGCACTGGTACTGGGCCCGTGCCCTCACCGGCGATGACCCGGCCGGTATCGCGGCGGAGGCCGACCAGCTCCTGGCCGGGACGCTGGTCGACCCGCCGCGGTGGGGCGTCGCGTACCACCACGCGCTGATCGCCGAGATGTGGCTGGCCGCCGGGATGCCGGACGAGGCGGGCATCGCCCTCGACCGAGCGGACCAGGCCCTCGAGTCCTACGGCCAACGCTACGCCGAAGGACTGGTCCTGCTACTGCGGGCGCGCCTGCTCCACGCCCGCGGCGAACCGGCCGAAGTCGTACGAGCCGCTGCCGAAACGGCCCGCGACCGGTCCGACGAACGCGGGTCTCACCTCTTCGCCCGCCGCGCCGAGAAGTTCCTCACCGAGCTTTGATCGCACTCAGGCCACGCCGTCATGTTGGATCTGTGGATGCCGTCGAGTTCGACTCCTGATCAACCAGCCGAATCCGGTCGCCGTGAAGAACATGACGATGCCGTACACCGCGCCCGGGATGGCGATCTCGGCACTGTTCAACAGCGTCGGGCTCAGCGCGATCGTGATGGCGAGCCCGGTGTTGTGGATGCCGATCTCGAACCCGGCCGCGGTGGCCGCACGGTGGTCGACACCGGCCAGGCGCGGCACACCGTAGCCGATCAGCAGGCTCACGATGTTGAAGACCAACGCGGCGAGCCCGACCGAGACGAAATAGCCGACGAGGTTCTCCCGTTCCGCGTACAGAACGGCGTAAATGACCCCGACCAGGACCACGATCGACAGCGCCCGGACGGGGAGGTTGAGCCGCCGCGCCGCCTCCGGCGCCCACGCGCGTACGAGCATCCCGATCGCGACCGGTACGAGCACCATCACGAAGACCTGCAGTATCTTGTCGAACTGCAGCCCGAGAGCGGCCCCATCGGGTAGGAAGTACCCGGCCGAGAGGTTCACCACGACCGGCAGGACGACCACGGCCAGCACCGAGTTGATCGCGGTGAGCGTGACGTTCAGCGCGACGTTCCCGCCGAACAGGTGGCTGAACAGGTTGGCCGCGGGACCACCGGGCGACGCCGCGACCAGCAGCAACCCGACCGCCAGCTCCGGCGGAAGCCGGAAGGCGAGCACCACGCCGAAGCAGATCGCCGGCAGCAGCACGATCTGGCACAGCAGCGCGGCCACGGCCGCCTTCGGATACTGGCCCACCCGCCGGAAGTCGTCCAGCGTCAGGCTGAGGCCCAGGCCGAGCATGACGATGCCGATGGCGAAGGGCAGACTGGCCAAGATCAACGCGGACCCCATAGCGGACATTCTCGGGCATACCTACAAAGTTCTGCTAGGTCGCCGCAAGGTTTGTCGGGGGGAGGACGGTGGCCACCACGTCCCAGCCGCCTTGCCGACCTGCGCGGCCCAAGGACATGCACGAGGTGCCGGTCAGCCGCGGGCGAGGACGGCGCGGGCGGCCGCGAGCTGCCGATCCTTGGTCTCCTGAAGCGCATGGAACTCGGCGGGGTGCGCCGCGACGGCGTCGTCCTGGATGCGTTTCTCCACGGCGGACCAGATGGAGACGAGGTCGGTCCGCGCCTTGCACCCCACGTCCGCCTGCGCCGCGCGGATCTCCTCCTGGGAGGCGGGGCCGCCCTTCATCCACCGCCGGTCGGTGATGGCGGCGAGCGGGTCGGCGTACTGCCGGCCCTGCTCCCGCATGCACGTGCTCCAGGCCCGGAAGACCTCGACAACCCCCGGATCCCGCTGAGAGCGCTCGAAGGTCTCCGAGATGAGCCTGTTGAACACGGCCTCGTCGACCTGCGGGGTGCCCTGCTCCAGGTGGTTCCGCGCCTGTCGCAGGCACCCGTCCTTCTCGTCGTACGCGGCCTGCCGTTCCTTCGCCGACAGGCTTCGCATACGGTCGGCACGTACGGCGGCGCGCCGGGCCACGGTAGGGCGGTCCGGCGGGTTGTGATAGCCGAAGAGGCGAGCGATCTCCGGTTCGACGACACCGTAGCGGCGGCGGTTGGCCGGCTCCACGTCCTCCGCCGCGCTCTGCGGCAGCACCTCCCACGCCATACCCCGCCGCCGCATGCAGTCGCGGATGAGGAGCTCTTCGGCACCCTCAAGGATGCCGATGTCCGACGGGGAGAAGTTGTACCGGTCGAAGGGGATCGAGAGCTCGCGCGCCTCCACCCCCGGCGTCGGCACCGGAACCCGCGGCTCCGTCGCCGCCGCCGTCGAACAGGCGGCTGCCGCCGCGGTCAGGAGCACCCCGACCGCTCCCCGCAGCCGAACAGACACGCTGATTCCTCCGATCGGCCGCGGGGCGGGGTACCGAACTCGGTGTCCTGCGAGCGGTTCAGGGCCTTACGGCCTGACGTACTTGATGGAGCTGGTCTTGTTGTCGAACCCGTTGTTCGTCAGGTCGCCGTCCGAGGAGGAGGGCTTTGCCGCGTAGCCGTACGCGCCGGAGCAGTTGGCGGAGTTGTAGAACTGCACCCTGGCGGCGCTGTCGTTCCGCATGGAGCTCGCCTTGTTGTTCACTTTGAGCACGTTGTAGCACAGGCCCCAGCCCTCGAACATGAACTCCTCTTCTGCGCCCTTGAAGTTGTCGTGCTCGTACAGGCAGAAGGCCAGCTCGCAGGAGCTCACCGCCGGGTCCGCCTCGGCCTGCGCAGTGGAGCCGACCCCCACCAGGCTGACCAGGGCCAGCGCCACCACACCGGCGCTGCGCACCCTCGCTCGCTTCATGCACACCTCATTCTCGTGGAGCCGAAATTGTTGTGATCATAGTCAGGTACATGCCGGAAAATTCCACGAATTCGGTTAAGTGGTGAGCGTGCGCCACCTCGTGTGCACGGCCAACGGGTGAGGAGACCCTATCTACACGCGTTATGGCCGGGAACGTACGCCTGGGGGATGATCCGGTGCCGGCGGCGGTCGTGGACGGCCGGACACAAAGCGAGAGGCCCGTCACCGTGTCTCCGCTGGTGACGGGCCTGCAAGGTCCGAACTAATGGTGGCGGCCAACCTTACTGACAGGCCGTAACCCGCAGCGGGAGATTCACGAGAGCTCAGCCCGCACCCGTCTGCCCCAGGATCGCCGATCCAGGGGCAACGGGGTCTTCACTTGTGAGCAGCACCCAAACGCCTTCGGCGTACTCCTGGCGGGAGATCCTGCCGTCGCCGTCGGTGTCCAGTTGGGCGAAAGCACCCTCGGCCACCTCATGGGGGATACCCATCCCGCTGAAGAAGTGATCGAGTTCCGGCGCCGAGATGAACCCGTCTTCGTCGGTGTCGGCGGCGTCGAAGGCGGCGCACGACAGCGCGCTGGTCATCTGCTGGAAGTGCGGATGGCTCGCGACCAGGTGGTCCACCGCCTGGGCGAACTCCGCCTCGCTCACCGCGGCATCGCCATCGAGGTCGGCGTCCTCGCGGATGTGTTCCCACCAGTCCGCGCACAACTGCTGAATGGCCTGATGCTGACGCGAGCCCGGGTCGGGGGCCACCGCGGCACATACCTTGTCCGCGATGTGCTTGAAGTCATCGGCGGCGATCTGCCCGTCGCCAGTGCTGTCAAGCAGAGCGAACAGGGCAGCGACGTTGGACTCGTGCAGAGAGCGGGTCACAGGTGTACCTCCCGGATCGAACGGCGTGGATCGCGACCGATCCCTAAGTATCCGGATGACTCCGCTCAGTGACAGATGGCGTCATGGTGGCGACGCGGCAACACTAATGTGCCTTGAGAGACCGCGTGGGCGCGAAAGAACGGCTCCCGGGAGAGAGTCCGACACCGGAGCATCGACACCCGGACCACCGATGCCGACAACACCACCCGGCGGCACGGCACCCACAACGGGCCACCGCCCATCACATTCGAGCATTACGTAGCCGAGCCGTACAAGCTGCTGACCAGGAGCGATGCCGCTATTCGATCGTACGGAGCGCGCCCTCGGCCAGCACGTGCGCCGCCTTGATGCCGTCGGGCACGCCCGGGGCATCCAGCCACTTCGGTTCCAGGTGATCCGCCCAGTCGATGATCTCGGACGCGAGAGCCAGCGCCTGCGCGTCACGTCCGTGCACGAGTTCCACGGCGAGCCGCAGGTACGCACCCTGCCGCGTCCCGTCGAGCTCGGCGGCCAACGCAGCGATCCGGTCGGCGGCCCGCACACCGTGCCCGGGATGCTGCGCGGCAAGGACCGCCAGCACGAAACGGATTCCCGGTGGCTCGGCGTCCCACCGGTCCAGCAGCACCGGAACCTGGTCACCGACGGTCCGGAACACCTCCTCGGTCCATGCACCCGGTTGGAGCGGCTCCTCCTCGTCCAGCGCGAGGTCGGCGAACGCGACCAGGTTGTCGTTGCGGCGGCCCCCGGCGACCATCAGCCACAGATAGAGGTCCCGGCGCTGACGCGCGGGCACCGTGTCGGCGACGATCAGCTCGGCGAGGAACGGCAGCGCGGGGGCGGTGGCCTCATAGCAGTCGCCCTGGTGCAGCAGGTCGTCGCCGAACAGCTCGTCGAGGACCTCGTCCCACTCCCCCGTCCCGTCCGCCAGCTCGCGCAGCAGGCCGGGGACGTCGTCGGCGGAACCGTGCGCATGCTCCAGGTCGCCCCACGGCACGTCATCGAGACCGGCCAGCTCCACGATCCTCGGGGTGGCGAAGTCCGGTGTGAGCGCCAGTGCTTCCAGCGGCGGCGCCGGGACGACGGTGATCTCCGGAACCGGCGGACGCGCCTTCGTCCCCTTCACCTCGATCGGGCCAGTCCAGCTGCGATACTCGGCCACCCTGCTGACGTCGAACCGGCTGCCGCCACTGGGCCGGCCACCATGCATCCGCGCGATCGCCGCAGCTTCCCGGCTCACCGCCTCGATCTGCCGGTGCCCCACGGTGTCGACCGGGTAGGGCCCCTCGTCGAGCGCCATCACCAGCCAGCCGCCGTCCGGGTGCGGACGGGCGAAAACGCAGGGGAACCCGTACTCCGCGAGCCGCTCGGCGAACGCCTGCGCCGCCCCCTCGTCGGGCACGACGAAGTCGTGCATCCCCGCCATCGCGCTCCAACCGGCCACGCGCTCGTCTCCGTCCTGCCGCTTCTGCCGTCCTCCGGCCAGCCTGCCAGATCACCCGTTCTCGTTTCCGCGGCCGCCCGGCCTCCCGCGGAAGGCGAGCTCGAATGACCGCGTTCGACGCCTCGCTCTACAACGCGCCGCCGGCTCCTGCCGAGCCGAGGCGAGTCCGCCGCGACGATGGTCACCAAGGCCCGCGCTCATGGCGGCACTGGACCGGCTGGGCATCATCGTCCGAGCGGGAGTTAGCGTGGTCAAGGTGCTGCCAGTTGGGAGCACGATCCCGGATCCGCGACGAGGTGGGTACCGCTTGAGGAGTGGCACCTCCTCAGCTCGGACTTCGGCCCAGAGCAGATGGGTCCCTATGGACTCATGATCGGCGATGCCGGACGATGCCCGGGGATGCGTGGGAAACGGTAGCCTTCGGGCCCAACGTCGCGATCCGAACGGCGGGCGCGGTGGAACGCGAGGAGAACATGAGCCAGTACTTCCAGGTTGGCGATCAAGTCCTCTGGAACCCCTCGAACGGAGTCGCTGGCCTGTTCATGCGATCAGCGGAAGCGCTTGCCCCCGAGACAGGATTGCCGACGGGGCTCGGCCCTATGGTGAGCGACGAATGTGAGGTTGACCTGGCCGCCTTCGCGGCCTTCGTGAGTGCACTGATCGAGCGCTACGAGCGTTCGAACCATCCCATCCTGCACTCACTCATGGAGGGCTTCATAGCGACGGCCCTCGTTCTCGTTGAGCGCGGCGGAGCAAAACTGCCCGTGCCCCGTGCGAACGATGGCGGCTGGAGGGATGTGCAGGTGAGCGAACATTCCGTATGGCCGCCAGGTGGCCAGGTACGTGATGTTGAGAGATGGGCGGCCCTTTCGGGACAGCACGCTCGGGCAATGCCACACTGAGGCTCCCACGACACCCGACCACATGATCCATGGAAGAGCGACACAGACGCGGAGTACGCCCCGGGGCTCAGGTTCCCGGCTGGAGCTGGACGAGGATCATGAGTCGATCGTCAAGAGGCGTTCGGTCGGCAGATAGGTCGTCATGGCAGGTTCGTCGCCGAGAACAAGGGCTTGCTGCGCCCCAACGGTGACGGTACCGATGTAGCCCTCAACGGCCCGCGACCACCGCCTCACACATGCAGCCCTACGACCGCCTGGTGATGGCTGGTGCCACCGCCTTGCCGAGGGAACCTCTCCCTTCCATGTCATCCAGCCGCACCGACGCCCACTCCAGTCACGTGTTCCGACCGGTCACTGCCGAAGATGGCCGTACGCGGTGACCCGCTGTTGGACGGCTCAAGGTTGGGCGGCGGCCATGACACCGTGTACGGCCTGATCGATGCGCTGAGCGGCCTGGTCGGGGTCGGGCTGGCCGGCATCCAGCCAGGCGATGACGGCCTCGAGCGTCAGGGTGGGGATCAGGTTCGCGGCCCAGTCCAGCCAAGGGCCCGGGGGGATCCTCCTGGCCAGGTTGCGGTGGGCGACCTCCCGGGAGACGGCGGTCATGGAGTCGATCAGCTCGCGGAAGTCGGGCTCGCGGGCCGCATAGCGGAACAGCAGCCTGAAGCCGTCGGGGTCGGCCGCGGCAGCGCGCACGAGGGCGGGGAGGGCGCGCTCGTCGAAGTCGTCGGTGCCGGTGGCCTCGGCCAGCCGCACGCACGCCCGGTCGAGCACGGCTCGGTACAGATCGGCCTTGGAGTCGAAGTGCCGATACAGCATCGCCCGGGTCAGCTCGGCCTCGGCGGCGATGTCGTCAAGGCCGGTGGCGGCGTAGCCGGCGCGGGCGAAGGCGCGGGTGGCGGCGTCCAGGATCTGCTCACGCCGCTCGGCGCGCCGCAGCCGCCGCACCGGTGAAGCCGGGACGGTCTCAGGGCCGGTGCCGCCTGCTTCGGGGTTGCTCATCCCGCCTCCACTTGTAGAAGCAGAAGTATACATGTAGCTTTTTAGACATCGAAGTATACAAATCTGCGTCTACCTCTTGGGGGAGTCGTGTCCGAACCCGTCCGGCTGCCGTTCCAGCAGCCCGGCCCGATGCAGCCGGCGCCGCTGCTGCGCCGGCTGCAGGCCCAAGGCCCGATCCACGCCATCCGCACCGCCGTCGGCGACCCGGCCTGGCTGGTGACGGGCTACGAGCAGGTACGCGCTCTGCTGGATGACGACCGGCTCGGTCGCGCCCACCGCGAGCCCGAGCGCGCTTCCCGTACCGGCGAGTCAGCACTGTTCGGCGGCCCGCTGGGCGACTTCGACACCGAGCGGGCCGACCACCGGCGGATGCGCTCACTGCTGCAGCCGCACTTCTCGCCCAAGCGCATGCGCGCGCTGCGCGGCCGCGTCGAGACGCTCACGGCGAACCTGCTGGACGAGATGGCCGCCGCCGGCCCGCCCGCCGACCTGCACGCCGCGCTAGCCCTGCCGCTGCCGATCGCGGTCATCTGCGAGCTGCTCGGCGTCCCGTTCGAGGACCGGGCGCAGTTTCGCGCCTGGACGCAGGCAGCCGCCGACATCACCGACCGGGCCCGCTCCGAGCAGGGGCTGGCCGAACTGTTCAGCTACGGGCAGCGGCTGGTGGCCCGAAAGCGCGCCGCCGGGGATGTGGACGCCGATGTGATTTCCCGGCTGGCCGCCACCGATGGCGTCAGCGACGACGATGCCGCCGCGATGGGCATGACTCTGCTGTTCGCCGGGCACGAGACCACGGTCACCGTGATCGGCAACGGTGCGCTGTGGCTGCTGACCGCCTCCGGCCAGTGGCAGGCCCTCGTGGACGACCCGTCCCGGATCGAGGCCGCCGTGGAAGAGATTCTGCGCGCGCCTGGCCTGGGCGGCAGCGGCATCTCTCGCTACGCCCGCACCGACCTGGCGATCGCCGGGGTCCACGTCCGGGCCGGAGACCTGGTGCTGCTGGACACCGGCGCGGCCAACCACGACGCCGCCGTCTTCGCCGACCCCGACCGCTTCGACCTCGACCGGCCGCCGGCGTCACACCTGACCTTCGGCCACGGCGCCCGCTACTGCATCGGTGCGCCACTGGCCCGCATCGAGCTGCAGGTCGTCTTCTCCCAGCTCGTCACCCGCTTCCCCACCCTGAAGCTCGGCTGCGCGGTGGAGGAGCTGACGTTCAACCCGAACGTGCTCACCGGCGGCCTCACCGCCCTGCCCGTCACCTGGTGAAGACGACCGTACGGCGGCCGGCCCCCGGCCGGATGGATCCCAAGATGGCCGCCGCCATGGACGAAGGCGCACCGACCGCGAATGCTCGACCAGCGGGCGAGGTCGGCCGGGATCGCTCGCTTGATCAGCCCCAGCTGATCCGTTCCTCCAGCAGCGCCTGCTGGGCCGGGTTGGCGGTCAGCTCCAGCGCCCGCTCATCGGCCCGGCGCGCCTCGTCGCGGCGTCCCAGCTCGCGCAGCAACTCGGCCAGGGTGGCGTGGAACAGCGGGTAGCGCTCCAGCGCCGGGCCGACCTCCTTCAGCTCCGCCAGCGCCGCCTCCACTCCTTGCGCATAGCGCACCGCGATCGCCCGATGCAGGCGGGCGACCGGCGAGGGCGCGAGATAGAGCAGCATGTCGTACAACATCATGATCTGCGGCCAGTCGGTGTCGGCGAAGGTCGTGGCCTCGGCGTGACAGGCCACGATCGCCGCCTGCACCTGATAAGGCCCCGGCCGGTGGTAGGCGCGCGCGGTACGAGTCAGGAGCGCGGTCGCCTCCTCGATGGCCTGCCGATCCCACAGCGAACGGTCTTGATCGGCCAGCAGCACCAGCCGGCCCTCTGCATCGAAGCGGGCCGCGCCGCGCGCCCGGTGCAGCCGGATCAGCGCCAGCAGCCCGGCCGCCTCCGGCTCCTTCGGCATCAGGTTCGTCAGCAGCGCCGCCAGCCAATCGGCGTCGTCGACGAGGTCGCGCGCGTGCGCTCGTTCGCCTGTGCTGGACAGATAGCCCTCGTTGAACAGCAGGTAGATGACCGTCAGCACCTCCCCCAGCCGCTGCGGCAGCTCTTCCTGCGCCGGGATGCGGTAGGGGATCCCGGCCTCGCCGATCTTCCGCTTGGCCCGCGTGATCCGCTGCGCCACCGTGGTCTCGGGCACCACGAACGCCGCGGCGATCTGCGCCGTGCTCAGCCCGCACACCACGCGCAACGTCAGCGCGATCTGGGCCGAGCGCGACAAGGCCGGGTGACAGCAGGTGAAGATCAGCCGCAGCCGGTCGTCGAGCGGAGCGGGTTCCGGCCAGGCGAGCTGGGCGAGCTTGGCGCGGTAGTTGGACTCGCGCCGCAGCACGTCCAGGCCGCGCCGCCGGGCCACGGTGAACAGCCAGGCGTCGGGCCGCTCCGGCACGCCTTCGACCGGCCAGCGGCGCAAGGCCGTCTCGACCGCGTCCTGCACCAGGTCCTCGGCGGCTGAGAAGTCGCCGAGCAGCGACACCAGGGACGCGGCCAGCCGGCCCGCGTGCTCACGCACGGTTCGGGCCAGCATCTCCGCGCTTGCCTGCTCAGTCATGCGCCGGGCGGATCTCCACGATCGGGCAGGCGGGCCAGGTACGGGCCAGCTTCAGCGCCTCGTCCAGGTCTGCCACCTCCACTTCGGCGAATCCGCTGACCACCTCCTTGCCCTCCACGAACGGCCCGTCGGTGACCACCGGCTCGCCCTCGCCCAGCCGCATCGTGGTGGCAGTGTGCACCGGATGCAGGTGCGTGTGGTGGGTGATCTTGTCGGCGTTCTCGGCGAACCAGCGGCCCACCGCCTCATAGGCGGCCTCGCGTTCCAGCTCGCCCATCTCCTCCAGTTCCTTGGCGAACTGCTCGGTCTCGACGAACATCAGCACGTACTTCACGATCGGTTCCTCCCCTTCCGTGTCAGCTTGCCGGGAGCGTCGCGTACAAGTCCACGCCGTTGCCGTCCGGGTCGGCGACCGTGGCGTACCGCATACCCCAGAACGCGTCGAACGGCTCGGCGATCCCGTGGTAGCCGGCCTCGATCAGCTCGGCGTACTTGGCGTCCACCCTCGCCGGGCTGTCGAACTCGAAGCACAACAACGTGCGCGGGCCGCCGGTCGGCGCGGTCCAGCCGGGCAGGAACGGCGTGCGGAACGGCTCGGTGTCGAGCATGACGTGCAGCCCGTTGGGCAGGTCACAGCCGGCGTGTTCGGGGCTGTGCGGGTCGAGCTTGAACTCCAGCCCGAGGTGGGCATAGAACGCGATCGTCGCGTCCATGTCGGACACCACGATGTCGATCGTGTTCAGCATCGGGTTCATGACGGCTCCGTTTTCCTGGATCGGTTCTTGGCCTTCATCAGGAAGACGATCGGCACCCGACCTGACACGACATCACCGGCCGGACATTTGCCAGGACAGGCCGCTGCGGTGCATCTACCGCCAGTAAGGGCGGGCATTCCAGCGCCGGGCAGCATGAGCGATCGAGCCGCAAAATGACATCTTAGTACAGCAGATCCTGAATCAAGCCTGTACTTGATTCAGGATCGACTGTATCGTCGGGGACATGGAGACGACCGACTCCCCTACCTTCGCCGTGGCCGTCAACGCCGAGGCGCTGGCCCGCGTGGGCACCGCACTGGCCGACGAGAACCGGCGCCGGCTGCTGCTGGAGCTGTTGAACGAGCCCGCCTACCCCGCCGACCTGGCCGAGCGGCTCGGCATGACCCGCGGCAACGTGTCCAACCACCTGGCCTGCCTGCGCGGCTGCGGGCTGGTGCGCACCGTTCCGGTGGGCCGCCGCGTGCGCTACGAGCTGGCTGACCCCAAGCTGGCGCACGCCCTCGCCGAGCTGGCCTCCCTCGTACTGCTCGTCGACCAGGCCGAGACCACCCCCTCCGGCGAGCCCTGCACGCCCGGCGACTACTCCTGCACGGTGCAGGACGACCCGCTCCCAGGGGAAGCGGCAGGCCATGTCTGACGCATGCTGCACCCCCACCACCACCCCGGACATCGAGACCGCAACGACTCCCTCGGCGATCTGGCAGGTGCGCGAACTGCAGGCGGCCGCCACCTCCGGGGTGCTGTTGCTGGCCGCCCTGCCGGCGTCGGACAGGTGGGCGACGGCACTGCAACTGGCGGCGCTGGTGGTCGGCGCGGCCACCTTCGTCCCCGGCACTCTGCGCGCTCTGATGCGGGGACGGCTCGGCGTCGGACTGCTCATGACCATCGCCGCCGTCGGCGCCGTCGCATTGGGCGAGTACGGGGAGGCCGCCACGCTGGCCTTCCTGTTCTCCATCGCCGAAGGGCTGGAAGGCTACGCGGTGGCCCGCACCCGGCACGGCCTGCGCGCCCTGCTGGACCTGGTGCCCCCGACCGCGCGCGTGCTGCGCGACGGCGCCGAATCCGAGGTCTCGCCCGCCGACCTGCGCGTCGGCGACGTGCTGCTGGTACGGCCGGGCGAGAAGATCGCCACCGACGGCGTGGTCACCTCCGGCCGCAGCGCCCTCGACACCTCGGTCGTCACCGGCGAATCGGTGCCCGTCGAGGTCGGTCCCGGTGCGGAGGTCTTCGCCGGGACGGTCAACGGCACCGGAGCGCTGGAGATCACCGTCACCGCCACCGCCCGTGACAACTCGCTGGCCCGCCTCGTCCACATCGTGCACGAGGCCCAGGAGCGCAAGGGCACCAGCCAGCGCCTGGCCGAGCGCTTCGCCCGCCCGCTGGTGCCCGGCGTGCTCGTGCTGGCCGCGCTGGTGGCCGGCCTGGGCAGCCTGCTGGGCGAACCCGATGTGTGGATCGAGCGCGCCCTGGTGGTGCTGGTCGCCGCCGCCCCCTGCGCGTTCGCCCTGTCCGTACCGGTCGCCGTGGTCGCCGCCATCGGCTCCGCCTCCAAGGCAGGCGTGCTCGTCAAGGGCGGCGCCGCGGTCGAGGCGCTGGGCAAGGTCAAGATCGTGGCCCTGGACAAGACCGGCACCCTGACCCGCAACGAGCCCGCCGTCATCGACGTCATCACAGCTCCGGCCACCGAACGCGACCACGTCCTGGACGTGGCCGCCGCGCTGGAGACCCGCAGCGAGCATCCGCTGGCCGCCGCGATCCTCGCCGCCCGCCCCGCCCCACAACCGGCCGACGAGGTGGAGGCCGTACCCGGCAGTGGGCTGCGCGGCACGGTCGGCGGCCGTCCCGCCCGGCTGGGCAAACCTGGCTTCATCGAGCCCGGCCCGCTCGCCGACGACGTGACCCGGCTGCAGGACGCCGGCGCGACCGTCGTCCTCGTCGAACACGACAACATCCTGCTTGGCGCAGTCGCCGTACGCGATGAAGTCCGCCCCGAAGCCGCCGAAGCCGTCGCCCAGCTCAAGCGGCAAGGCGTCGAGGTCGTCATGCTCACCGGCGACAACGCCCGTACCGCCGCCGCGATCGCGGCCGACGCCGGCATCACCGACGTCCACGCCGAACTCCTGCCCGCCGACAAGGCCCGCATCGTCACCGAGCTGCAGGCCCGCGGACCGGTGGCCATGGTCGGCGACGGAATCAACGACGCCCCCGCCCTGGCCACCGCCGAGGCCGGCATCGCCATGGGCGCCATGGGCAGCGACGTCGCCATCGAGGCCGCCGACATCGCCCTCATGGGCGAGGACCTGCGCCGCCTGCCCGACGCCATCGCGCACACCCGGGCCGCCCGCGCCATCTTCATCCAGAACCTGCTGATGTCCGGCGGTATCCTCATCACCCTCGTGCCGCTGGCCGCCACCGGCGTGCTCGGCCTGGCCACCGTGGTCGCCACGCACGAGCTGGCCGAGGTCCTGGTCATCGCCAACGGCCTGCGCGCCGGACGCCGCACCCGCCTGCCCCACCACGCCGCACTGCGCGCCGCCGCCCGCGCCGCGTTGTGCGAGTAGCTTAGGTTCGTTGTGTGCATAGGTCCCGCGTGACCAATGAGCGG
>NZ_JBSFTC010000022.1:0-76151 GCF_053590415.1 Nonomuraea sp. NPDC003201 | reverse complement strand
TGACCCTCTACAACTTCCAGAGCCAGTACAACACCCAGTGGAACCTGCTGTTCATGGACATCGTCCTGATCACGATCCCACCGTTGCTGCTCTTCATCTTCTTCAACCGCAAGATCGTCGCCGGCATGACAGCCGGCGCCATCAAGGGCTAGGAGACCCGTGACCCTCGTGCATGTCGAAGCGCCCGTCTTCGAACACCACCACGACCCCATCGGCATCGGCGAAAGCGCTCCGCGTCTGTCGTGGACCGTCGCCACCGAACTCCCCGGCTGGCGGCAGCAGGCGTACGAGATCGAGCTCAGCGACGGCACGGCCACCGGCCGGGTCGAGTCGGCGGAGTCGGTGCTCGTGCCCTGGCCGGGCGGCGAACTCGGCTCGCGCGAACGGCGCGGCGCCCGGGTGCGCGTACACGGCCGCGACGGCTCGGTCAGCGACTGGAGCCCCTGGTCGTGGGCGGAGGCCGGGCTGCTGGAGCCGGCCGACTGGACGGCGGGCGCGGCGGCGCCGCCGCTGGAGCTGCTGGGCCTCCCCGACGGCCCCGCGCTGCTGCTGCGCCGCGACTTCACCGTCCGCGGCCCGATCGAGCGGGCCCGCCTGTACGTCACCGCCCACGGCGTCCACGAGACCGAGATCAACGGCCGAGTCGTGGGCGACGACGTCCTGGCGCCCGGCTGGACCAGCTACGGCCACCGCCTGCGCTACCGCACGCACGACGTGACCGACCTGCTGACCGAGGGCGCCAACGCCATCGGCGCCACCCTCGCCGACGGCTGGTACCGGGGCCGGATCGGCTTCCGGGGCGGCAAGAGCGACCTGTACGGCGACCGTACCGCGCTCATCGCCCAGCTCGAGATCGCCTACGCCGACGGCACCACCGACGTGCTGACCACCGACGGGAGCTGGCGCTGCGCGACCGGACCCGTCACCGCCGCCAGCCTGTACGACGGCGAGAAGTACGACGCCCGCCTGCTGCCGTCCGGCTGGTCGGGCCCCGGCTTCGACGACGCGGCCTGGCTGCCCGCCCACTCCCTGCCGCACGACCCGGCCCTGCTCGTCGCGCCGACGGGCCCGCCGGTCCGGCGCATCGAGACGCTGGCGCCGGTGGAGGTCCTGACCGGGCCGGACGGGGAGACGATCCTCGACTTCGGCCAGAACATCGCCGGCCGCCTGCGCATCCGCGTCCAGGGCCCGGCCGGGCACACGGTGACGCTCCGGCACGCCGAGGTCCTGGAGAACGGCGGGCTGGCCATCCGCCCGCTGCGCGACGCCGCCGCGCTCGACCAGTACACGCTGCGCGGCGACGCCGAGCCGGAGGAGTGGGAGCCGCGCTTCACCACGCACGGCTTCCGCTACGCGCAGATCGACGGCTGGCCCGGCGAGCTGGACCCGGCCTCCCACGTGGTGGCCGTGGTCTGCCACACCGACATGCGCAGGACCGGCGACTTCACCTGCTCGGACCCGCTGCTGTCCCGGCTGCACGACAACGTCGTGTGGAGCATGCGCGGCAACTACGTCGATTTGCCCACCGACTGCCCCCAGCGCGACGAGCGGCTCGGCTGGACCGGCGACATCCAGGTCTTCGCACCGGCCGCCGCGTTCCTGTACGACTGCTCGGGCCCGCTGGCGTCCTGGCTCGCCGACCTGGCCGTCGAACAGGTCCAGGAAGGCACCGTGCCGCATTACGTGCCGTGGGTCCCGCTGCTGTTCGGCAACTCGCCGACCGCCGCGTGGGGAGATGCCGCGGTGCTCGTGCCGTGGACGCTCTACCAGCGGTTCGGCGACCTCGGGCTGCTGCGCCGGCAGTACGCCAGCATGAAGGCGTGGGTGGACCAGGTGGACGGGCTGGCCGGCGACGACCACCTGTGGAACGAGGGCTTCCAGTTCGGCGACTGGCTGGACCCGGCCGCGCCGCCGGACGACCCCGGCAGGGCCCGTACCGACCACGCGCTCGTCGCCACCGCCTACCACGCCCACACCGCCGCGGTCCTGGCCGAGACGGCGGCCCTGCTGGGTCACGACTCCGACGCCGGGCACTACGCGGCCCTGGCGCGGGAGGTGCGCGAGGCGTTCCGCCGGGAGTTCGTCACCCCGTCGGGGCGGCTGGCGTGCGACACCCAGACCGCCTACGCCCTGGCCCTGACCTTCGACCTGCTGGACGGGGCCGAGCAGCGGGAGCGGGCCGGGCGGCGCCTGGTCGAGCTGGTCGGCCAGGACGACCACCGCATCGGCACCGGGTTCGTCGGCACGCCGCTCATCTGCGACGCGCTCTGCTCGGTCGGGGCGTACGACACGGCGTACCGGCTGCTGCTCCAGCGCAACTGCCCGTCCTGGCTGTACCCGGTGACGATGGGCGCCACGACGATCTGGGAGCGCTGGGACAGCCTGCTGCCCGACGGCTCGGTCAACCCCGGTGAGATGACCTCGTTCAACCACTACGCGCTCGGCGCGGTGGCCGATTGGATGCACCGCACCGTGGCCGGGCTCGCCCCGGCCGCGCCCGGCTACCGCCGCCTGCGCGTCGCGCCCCGGCCGGGCGGCGACCTGACCCACGCCTCGGCCCGCCTCGACACCCCGTACGGCCTGGCGTCCGTCTCGTGGGAGCGGGACGGCGAGACGCTCACGGTCACGGCGACCGTGCCCCCGGGGACGGTCGCCGAGGTGGACCTGCCGGGGGCCATCCCGCAGGAGGTGGGCGCCGGAACCCACACGTTCACCACGACGATGTGACCCTCGATGCCGGGCTGGTGGCGGGATCTACCGCCACCAGCCCGTGCGGGCCGCCGCTCCGGCCACGACCAGGAGCTCCGCCCACCAGACGAACGTAACCCCGCGCGGGTCCCACTCCCCCACGACCAGCCGCCGCAGCAGCGCGGGGTCGCGGGTGACCAGCGCGACGACGCCGAGCGCGACGACCAGGGCCGCGTAGGCCAGGGCGAGCGGCGCGGCGATCCGGCCGAAACGGTAGCGGCGCACGGGACATCCTGGGGGGCGGTTCGGACCGGGCAAAGGCGCCCAACCCTAGCGAGCCACCCCGAAGATGATCAAGTAGCGGTGGTCAGCCGATGCGGAGCGGGAGCGTACGCGGGCCGCGGACCTGGCCCGTGGCCCAGGTGACCGCCGCCGGGTCGTCGAGGCCGAAGTCCGGGATGCGTTCCAGCCACACCTCCAGGGCGATCCGCAGCTCCATGCGGGCCAGGTGCGAGCCCACGCAGCGGTGGATGCCCAGGCCGAAGGCGGCGTGCCGGTTGACCTCGCGGTCGATGACGACCTCGCCGGCCCGGTCGAACTGCTCCGGATCGCGGTTGGCCGCCGGGAACGACAGCAGGACCCAGTCGTCGGCCTTCATGTCGACGCCGTTCCAGCGCATGTCCTCCTTGACCAGCCGCGCCATGGTGACCGGCGCGTAGGCCCGCAGGAACTCCTCCATCGCGGCCGGCAGCAGCTCAGGCTCGGCCACCAGCCGCTCGCGGTCGCGCGGCGTCTTGGCCAGATGCCACAGCGAGGCCCCGATCGCGCTCCACGTGGTGTCGATCCCGGCGATCAGCAGCAGCGCCATCGTCCCCGCCACGTGCGAGGACTCCAGCTTCCGCCCGTACAGCTCGGCGTCGACGAGGTAGGTCGTCAGGTCGTCGCGCGGGCGGTCCACGTGGTCGCGGATCTGGACGAGCAGGTAGTCGAACAGCTGCTCCATCCCCTCCATGCGCTTCTCCGCCGGCCGGTTCACGCCTTCGAGCGCGTTCTCGATGAACTCGCGGAAGCGGGGCCCGTCCTCGGGCGGGAAGCCGAGCATGTCGGCGATGACCCGCATCGGGATGTGCTGGGCGTAGTCGCGGGCCGCGTCCACGACGTCCTGGCCGGCTAACCCGTCGATGAGCTCATGGCAGAGCGCCCGCGTCGACGCCTCCCGCCTGGCGACGGCGGTCTTGGTGAACGCCGGCAGCAGCAGCCTGCGCGCGTCGTGGTGGAACGGCGGGTCGGAGGAGATCGGCGGCGAGCCGCCGATCGGCGCGGCCTCGCGGGGCGGCCGGAAGTTGCTCATGATGATCGAGCGCGAGGAGAAGCGCTCGGTGTCGTACGCGATGGCCGCCACGTCCTCGTGCCGCGTCGGCAACCAGCCGCCGCCGAAGCGGTCGGTGTGCGCGATCGGGCAGCGCTGCCGCAGCTCGTCCTGGATGGGGTACGGGTCCGCGGCCCACTCGGGCTCCAGATGGGAGAAGTCGGTCGCCCAGTCGGACACCGGGCCGGTGACGATCTCGTTGCGCGTGCCGAGGGGCGGGTCGTCTCCCGTGCCCCGGAAGTCCTGGCTGAAACGGTCGTCAACGGTCATCTCACGCCTCCTCCACGAGGTCGATCGCCCGCTCCGGGCAGTTGGCCACCGCCAGGCGCGCCGCCGGCTCCTCCCCCGGCGGCACGACGCCGTCGCCGACGACCTGCCCGTAGCCCTCGTCGTCCTCGCCGAACAGGTCCGGGGCCAGGTCGTAGCAGCGGCCGTGTCCCTGGCAGCGCCCGGGATCGATCTGTACTTTCACTGCGGCTTCTCCGCTCTCTCTGGTGGGGCGATGGGCGGGTCTTCCGCTCTGTCCGGTGGGGTGTTGGGCGGGTTCTCCGCTCTGTCCGGTGGGGCGAAGTGGGGGTTCTCCGCTCCGTCCGGTGGGGCGATGGGCGGGTGCTCCGCTCCGTCCGGTGGGGCGATGGCGGCCACGACGCGGGTCAGCAGCGCCGACCATTCGGCGTCGTCGACGGCGTGCAGGTCCGGCGTGATGAGCGCGCTGCCCATCGCCAGCAGCAGGCAGAAGTGGGCCAGCGCGTCCGGCGACAACCCGGGGTCCAGCTCTCCGTCTCCCTGACCCGTGCGTACCAGCTCGGCGATCCAGTCGGCCCGCTCCCCCACGTAGTCACGCATCGGCCGGGCGACGTCCTCGTCCCGCCTGGCCGCCACCAGCGCCTCGACGACGAGGTAACCGGGAGCCTCACGAGGCCGTGGCAGCCGTCGCCCGAGCACCAGGAGCAGCTCCGCGGCCGACCGGTCGGGGTCGGCGGCGAACAGGCCCGCCAGGATCCGCCGCCCGTGGGCGCGCAGCGCGGCGACGAGCAGCTCGGCCTTGGAGCCGAAGTGCGCGTACAGCGCGCCGTTGCTCACCCCGGCGGCGGCGGCGATGTCGGCGACGCGCGTGCCGTCGTACCCGCGTGCGGCGAACACTTCGGCGGCCGCCTTCAGCAACCGCTCACGCGTCTCGGCGGCCGTGACACCCGCGATGCGACCCATGAGTGAATTTAAAGATTGTTCATTTGATACGTCAAGCACGCCCCGGCCGCTGTCTGAGTGTCTGTCTGACGGCCTTGAAGACGACAGTCCGTCACGGCAACTGGAAGTGGACATGGAAGTGCGCAATCGGAGTTGGCAGTAGCGGCGTGTATGGCAGGAGGTTCGGCTCTGGTGAGCGTGTGAGCGATAGATGGCCAGTGGGAGCAGTAGCTGGCCACTTTGAGAGCGGTAGTTGGCCACCCCGTGCGACCCCCAGTTATAGATGGCGGTTCCCAGGTTTTGTTGGCGGCTGGGTAGCAGAGGTCATGATCAGGCGGTGTCGATTGTCCTGTCGCACGGAACCTGGCCGAATCTCACTGGATCTTGCGCTCGTCTCACGGCGCGAGCCCGACTGCCAAGTTCGGTGACTCGACGGCGACGGTCTGCATCCTTTGAGGTGATTCGGTTCTTGTTTTAGATGGCGTGTCTCAATGGATCAGTGGTGACCGACGGCTGATGTGCTCGTGGGTGCTGAAGGTGGGCGGACTCTCCCTTGGACTACGGTGACACTGCGTAGCGCCGATAGTGACGATCCTCGGTCGCTGCGCTTACGGATCTAGCCGATGAGCGTGCGCCAATTTCAGGAGCCGTCGGCAACACCGGTCCGCTGGTCGTGGCACTGCACGCAAGGCCGCCCACTAGCGCTGTCTGGACTGTCCAGGCACACTTTGGGCCGTGGAACGTCACGAGTTCGGCACCGCGGTGCGCCAATTGCGGGAGAGTACGGCCCCTGCGGCTGTCGGGCTACCGGTCGGCCGTCGGCGGGTGCAAGGGTTGCGGCGGGAGGAGCTCGGCGAGCTCGCGGGGATGTCTGCGGACTACGTACGCCGGTTGGAGCAGGGGCGCAGCCATCCGTCGGCCGGGGTGGTGAACGCCATCGCCCGTGCGTTGCGGATCGGGCGCGCGGAGTACGAGCGGCTCTGCGCGCTGGCCGGGTACGCCGCCGCGGACGGGCAGGTGCCGAACGAAGTCGGTCCGGGTGCGATGCGGCTGCTGGAGCGGTTCACCGACACTCCGATGTTCGTCTCCGATGCGGCGATGAATCTGGTCGCCGTGAACAGTGCGTTCATGGCCCTGGGTCACTGGGATCTCACCGGGGACCCGTGGGAGTGGAACATCGCCTGGCGCAGCTTCTGCGATCCGTTCAGTCGTTTCCAGCAGCCTACGGCTGACGCAACCGATCATCAGGCGATCCTCGCTGCCCGCCTGAGAAGCGCGCTGTTGCGCTACCCCGCCGACGCGTCGCTCGCTGCGCTGGTGGACGAGATGCGGAGCCGAAGCCGCCTGTTCGACACCTTGTGGCGCACGCCGCGACCGGTCGCGGCCTACGAGAGCAGTGCCGCGTTCATTCATCCGGACGGCGGCTCCGTGACGCTCGTCGGTAGCCTGCTCGCCATCCCGGGCGACGATTTGGCGGCTCTGATGCTCACCGCGGCGCCGGGCTCGGCCGATGCGGCGCGTCTCGCTGAGATCGTCGGAGACGCCGGGGAACCGACCATC
Source organism: Nonomuraea sp. NPDC003201 (assembly GCF_053590415.1). NCBI lineage: Bacteria > Bacillati > Actinomycetota > Actinomycetes > Streptosporangiales > Streptosporangiaceae > Nonomuraea > Nonomuraea sp. NPDC003201. The sequence continues at coordinate 69,346 of NZ_JBSFTC010000022.1, read as the reverse complement.
ATCAAGGTGGGCCAGCCTGGCCCAGGCTAACCGCGCCGGATCCTGCGAAGTTGAGTCACGTCTCCAGCAACCGCGGATCCAGTGGCTGCCTCCGGGCGGCCCTGGTGACGCGGGGCTGGACGCCTTCGTAACTCGAAGCAATGAGGCATTGCTTCACGTTCGAAGCACAGTGGCGGCGCTCACGAAAGCAGGTTCAGCAATGAAGGCAGTGCGTTTTCACGAGTTCGGCGGTCCCGAGGTCCTGCGCTACGAGGACGTCGCGCAGCCCACCCCCGGCCCCGGTCAGGTCCGGATCCGCGTCGCTGCGACGTCGTTCAACGGCGTCGACGGCAACATCCGCGCGGGCTACATGCAGGGCCCGATCCCGGTCGAGCTGCCACACACTCCCGGCATCGACGTCGCCGGCACGGTCGACGCGCTCGGTGACGGCGTGGACGACGTCGCGGTTGGCGACCGGGTCATCGGCTTCCTGCCGATGACGGGGGCCGGGGCGGCCGCGGAGTATGTGATCGCGCCGGCGGAGATCCTGACGGGGGCACCCAAGAACATCCCGTTGACCGACTCGGCGGCGTTGCCACTAGTGGGCCTGACCGCGTGGCAGGCGCTGTTCGACCACGGCAACCTGACCGCCGGCCAGCGGGTGCTGATCAACGGCGCCGGCGGAGCGGTCGGCGGATACGCCGTGCAGCTGGCCAAGGAGGTCCGTGCCCACGTGATCGCCACGGCCAGCCCACGCAACGCCGAACGTGTCAAAGCCGCAGGCGCCGACGAAGTGCTCGACCACACCACCACGGATGTGACCGCGGCGGTGACCGAGCCGGTCGACCTCGTCCTCAACCTCGCGCCGGTCACTCCGGAGCAGCTGGCCGCACTGGTCACGCTGATCCGTGACGGCGGCACCCTCGTCAATACCACCGTCTGGATGCCAGCCCCTTCCGACGAGGAGCGCGGTGTGCGCGGGATCGACCTGTTCGTCCGCAGCGACGCCGACCAACTCGCCGACCTGGCCGCTCGCGTCAGCACCGGTGAGTTGCGCGTCGAGGTCGCCCAGCGAATCCCCCTCGCGGAGCTGCCGGCCGTGCACGCCCAGGCCGCCGCGGGTGCGCTGCCCGGCAAGACCGTCATCGTCGCCCCCACCGCCTGATCCGAACCAACAAGGAGGAACGTCGATGTCTCACGACAAAGTGATCACCGTGCTGGGCGCGACCGGCACGCAGGGCGGCGCGGTCGCCCGGGCGCTGCTGGCCGACGGAGAGCTCGCCGTACGGGCGGTGACCCGCGACGCCGCCTCCCCCAAGGCGCAGGCGCTGGCCGGGCTCGACGCCCAGGTGGTGGAGGCGACCCTCACCGACGAGGGCAGCCTGCGCCGGGCGTTCGACGGGGCCTACGGCGCGTTCCTGGTCACGCCGTACTGGGAGCACCGTTCACCGGCCCGGGAATTGGCCGAGGTGAAGAACCTCATCAGCGCGGCCCAGGCAGCCGGCCTGCGGCACGTCGTGTGGTCGACGCTCGAGGACACCCGGGAGGTGATCGCGGCCGGCGACGACCGGATGCCGGTCCTCGGTGACGGCTATCGGGTGCCGCACTTCGACGTGAAGGGCGGGGCCGCCGACGCCCTGTTCGCCAAGTCGGGCCTCCCTGTCACGTACCTGTTGATGTCGTTCTACTGGGACAATCTGCTCGGCCTCGCCAGACCGCAACGCGACCCGGACGGGACGCTCGCCGTGCACCTCCCGCTCGGCGACACGGCGATCGCGGGCGTCGCCTCCGACGACATCGGCAAGGTGGTGCTATCGGTGCTGCGACAGCCGGCGGAGACGATCGGCCTCACGGTTCCCGTGGTCGGCGAGTACCTGACCGGTGAGCAGATGACGGCGGTGCTCGGCGCGGTGCTCGGCGAGCCGGTGGCCTACCGCCCGCCCACCCACGAGCAGTTCCGCAGCTTCGGTTTCCCCGGCGCGGACGAACTCGGAAACATGTTCCAGTACTACGCCGAGTTCCCCGAGTCCTACCTCGGCCGCCGCAACCTCGGGGCCGCGCGCGCGTTCAACCCCAATCCGCTCAGCCTGACCGACTTCCTGACCGCGCATCGGGCCGAGCTCGGCGATGCGGAGGAACTCCGGTGACCACCGTCGACATCGCTCCGTTCAGCCTGCCCGGGACCCCCGAGTACGCGGCGGCCGGTGCCTCCTTCCAGCTCGCGGCGCCGGTCGACCCGGCCGGGGCGTTCACCGCCCGCTCGGTCGACGACGTGGTCCGCGCCGTCGCCACCGCGCGTCGCTCGGGCCGGCTGCTACGGCTGACCACCACCGGTCACGCGATGGGCCGGACCGGCCCGCTGACCGATTCCCTGCTGTTGCGTCTGTTGCTCGACGGTCCCGTCCACGTCGACCCGGCCACCCGGACCGCCCGGATCCCGGCCGGCAAGACGTGGGGCGCGGTACTGCCGGAACTCTTCGAGCACGGGCTCACCGCGGTGCACGGCTCGTCCTCCACGGTGGGAGTCATCGGCTACCTGCTCGGCGGCGGCCTCAGTTTCTACGGCCGCCGGTTCGGGCTGGCCGCGAACTCGGTGCGCTCGCTCACCGTCGTGCTGGCCGGCGGCGAGGTCGTGGAGGCGAGCGCCATGCACCGCCCGGACCTGTTCTGGGCGCTGCGCGGCGGGGGCGGCGGGTTCGGCGTCGTCGTAGGCGGAGATCGACCTGATTCCCATGCGCCGTGTCGTCACCGGCATGGCGGTCTGGGACGCGACCGACGCCGCCCGGCTCGCGCCGGTCTTGGCAGGCGTGGGCACGAACCGCCCCACCGGAGATCACCACCAGCTTCCGCATGCTGTAGATTGCCTCGCGGACCGGCTCGCTGATCCGGTGCCCGGTGCACTCGCGCAGCCATCGGTCATCCGCGCAGCCCATCACCCCCCACTGGTAGTAGAGGCTCGCCCACCGCTCCAACGTCCTCAGACTGACCTTGTGCAGGCCGAGCATCCGGGCATGCTCAGGCTCCCGCTCGCGCAGCTCAGCAAGCTCGGCGACCTTCGCCAGGCGCCGATCGGTCACCAGCGGAACAAGCCCAGGATCGTATTGGGGCCGTGGCTCATCCGGACCGGCCCGGAACGGGTCACCGCTCCGAAAGCCTGTCTCGACTTCCAGCAGATGTGCCAATCGCAGCTCAAGCAACTGCTGGCGCTGTTTGGACAGGTCTTTCCAGGTCGCTGGTTGGCGGCCTCGTGCCGCAGCGGGAAGCCTTGGCAGCGACGTGGTGGAGACCCGGCAGTCCTGATGGCGCATCAGCGCAGCGATCGTGGTCTGCCGGGTCCGCCCATCCGATCTGCCAACCGCGCGGAGCATCACTTTCCCCCAATAGGGTTCAAGCCGCTCCACCTGCCAAGACTCGCCGTCCATGATCAGCTCGCGGCCCTCGGCCAACTCCAGCGTCACCGATCTCATCGGCCGCCGCCTCGACCAGGGCGGACCAGGCTCTTTCTCCAGTGTGTGGTCCACTGACGAGGCCAACCTTCACCCAACGCCAGCGACTCACGCCCGTTGCCGAGAGCATCGCCACCCGCGAGCAGTTCCGCCCAACCACATCGATCCGACCACACCGCCGAGGCGTCGCCAAGGGTCACCACGGAACCACACCATGCAGCTTCATGATCCGGTGACGCAGTCCCTGTGGTTGATCCCGAATCGAAATCACGAGCAGCGCTCGAGTCGGATCTCACGAGCGAGCACTCAGCGGTCGTTCTGTGAATCTCCGTCCGGTCCGGCTTTGAGCGCCGGCCGCTATGCATCGTGACCGGGCCCGGCACTTGAGGAACTCCAGCATCCTGCTTCCCCGGCGACCCGAACCCGCCCTTTTCGCGCTGTCCCGGCCGAGTCGCGACGTGGACAAGCAAGTGTCCGACATCTGACCGGACGGGGCTCAGAGAGAATGCCCTGTTCAGGGCTGGATGTTCTCCAGATCCTCCAGGAGGCTGGGGTGTGTGGGCTGCCACCCGAGGACCTGGCGGGTGTGGGCGCTGGAGGCCGGTTGGTCCATGGCGAAGATCGGGCCGAACGGGCCGAAGTTCTCCTGCGGCACCGGCTCGACCGGTAGTCCGAGTTGCCGGCCGATGACGGTCGCGATGTCGCGTACCGCGTCGCCCTCGTCGGCCACGGCGTGCCAGGTCGTTCCGGCGGGTGCCGACTCCAGAGCCAGCCGGAACACAACCGCCGCGTCGAGCGCGTGCACGGCGGGCCAGCGCTGGGTGCCGTCGCCGGGGTAGCCGGACACGCCGGTGCGGCGCGCCTGGTCCGTCAACAGGCCGGCGAATCCGCCCTTGCCCTCGTTGTGCACCGTGCGCGGCATGCGGACAGCCATTGCGCGGACCCCGCGCGAGGCCAGATCCAGCAGTGCATTGACCGAACGGCCGCGACCGCCCACCGGTCCGTCGGTCGGCGCGGGGTCGGCTTCGGTGGAGGGGCGGCCCGGCACCCAGGGCGTACCCGAGACCGTGACGATCGGGCGATCGCTGCCGAGCAGTTCCTCACCCAGGGCGGCCAGTGCGGCGCCCTCCTCGGCGATCGACCGCGTGAGGGCCTCGTCGGTGCTGTAGTCGCTGCCGAAGGCCAGGCTGACCACGCCGTCGGACTGCGCGGCGCCGGCGCGCAGGACGTCGAGGTCGGCCTGTTGTCCGCGCAGCACCTGGGCACCTGCGTCGGTGAGGGCTTGCGCGGATTTGTCCGAGCGGGCCAGCGCGAGGACGGTGTGGCCATGGGTGAGGAGTTCGGCGACGACGGCGGAGCCGATCGTGCCGGTACCGCCGGTGACGAAAACGTGCATGAGAATCTCCCGAAGTGACGAGACTTTTGTCCCATCACCATACACAGTGATGGGACTCTTGTCCCATCACCTATGATGTGGTTCATGGCCCGATGGCAACCGGAGACGACCCAGCGACTCATCGTCGCGGCCGTGGACCTGTTCACCGAGCAGGGGTACGACGCCACCACGGTGGCGCAGATCGCCGAGCGCGCCGGCGTTACCAAGAGCACCTTCTTCCGGCACTTCTCGGACAAGCGCGAGCTGCTGGTCGCCGGCCAGGAGACCCTGAGCCGACTGCTCGCCGAGGGAATCGCCGAGGCGCCCGCCGACGCCAGCCCCCTGCAGGCGGTCGCGGCCGGTCTCGAACGTGCATCCAGCGCGATGGGACCGGCAAACCGCGAACTCGGCCCCCGGCTGAGGGCAGCCATAGCGGCCAGCACCGAACTCCAGGAGCGAGACGCGCTCAAGAGCGTCGGCCTGGCCGCCGCCATGACCGCCGCACTCGTCGCCCGCGGCGTCCCGGACCCTACCGCTCATCTCGCGGCCGAGCTGGGCGTCCTCGCCTTCAAGCGAGGCTACGCCCAGTGGTCAGAAAGCGACCGCGATGACACGCGCGGGCTCGCCTACCACGCGCTGTCCGCCCTGCGGGATTTGCGTACGGCAACGGCGTCACTGGGCTGATCGACCCTGCTGGAGCTACTGCCGGGCGGCTGAGGTTTCTCACACGTGGCCAGGCTCCACGTCGGATCATCAAGATCATGTACGGAGCCGCCAAGAACATCTGGGAACTTCCGCCAACAAACTCTGGGAAGCACCACAGCTCCACCGGTCACCTAGGTCGCAGCCGCCATCTATAACCGGGAGTCGCACCCCGCCCCTCGTCACGAGAGACAGAACCCCTCACAGGGCCCGTGTTCTTTGCGAAACAGGTGGTACGGCTGATTCCTGCGTGCTGTGGTTGAGTGGTGACGGTTGGTGACTTGCCGGAAGTTCAGTCGGAGACCTGTGGCTTAGACGAGCTGTTCTCTGCTCATACCGCCAGCGAGCAGTCGCGAGGGTCGCTGACGCTGGGCTCGCAGTGGCCCCGGCGATGGAGCGCGACGTGGCGAACGTCGGCGGGAGAGCTGGTCTGCCCTGCTCGGGACCTCGCCGCGGTGCCCGTGCTGGAGTGCGTACCGGTGCGCCGGTTCTCCTGGCGGGCAAGCCAGCGCCACCGCCCGGGGCTGGAGTTCATGGTCTCGACAGGCCGCTTGCATGGGTTCGAGTCGCTAGAGGAGCAGCGACTGCTCCTGGCGTTGGACTTCGCCGGCTCCGTGGCCGAGGTGCTGCCGCAGCCGTTCCGGTTGCGGTTCGAAACCGACGACGGCTTCCGCGAGCATGTCCCCGACTTCCTGGCAGTCTTGCGAGACGGGTCGGGATGGCTGTTCGACGTCCGGCCCGCTGCGCTGATCCGGGATCGTGATGAGGTTGCCTTCGCCGCAGCGCGAGAGGCGGGATGGGCGGCCGGATGGCGGTATTCGATGGTGGCGGGGTGGCGGCCGCACGTTCTGTCGGTGATCGACGCGTTGTCCGCGCAGCGCCGCGTGCTGCAGGACCCGCTGGGCCTGCAAGGACAGCTGATGGCGGCGATGGCTGCCGGGCCGGCCGGGTTCGGAGAGCTCGTGGCGCGGACGTCGCTGCCGGCGGTCGCCCGCGCGCATGCCCTGCATCTGCTTTGGCATCGCAGGCTCGGAGTCGATCTCGCGCGTCCGCTGTCGGATCGTTCGCTGGTGTGGTCGCCGACCGGAGAGAGCAGAGGATGACGCGGCAAGCGGGACTGCTGGAGCTGTTGCTGGGGTCGATGCTGCGACTGGACGGCCGGGAATGGGCGGTGGAGACGATCGAGCCGCAGTTCGGCCGGGTCCTCTTGCAGCCGGCCCGTGGGGAGCCACAGTGGCGGACGATCCGCTGGCTGGTTCATCATCCCGATTGCCTGCCGGTTCCCGGGTCACCTACAGCGCCGAAAGGCGTCCACCAGCCGGTTACCTGGAGCGATCTGGACCCGTATGAGCGCAGCGTGGTGCGGTTGCGCGCGGCGCACGTGAACGAAGCGGAGACCGGGTTCCGCAGCGGAAGCCGACATTATCCGGCTCCGGGCGAGCCACGCCCGGCCTACGATCCGAACTGCACCACGCTGGAGCAGCGGCGAAGGGCCAAGGCCGCGGAACTGGCGGCTTGGGAGAAGCAGGAAGCCCATCTGCTTGGGCTGGATCACATGAGTGAGCGGACGCTCAGACGCATGGCCGCCAAGTGCGAGGAACGCAGAAGCGCGCTCGGGTGCGCGGATGGCCGATGGACGCGCTCCAGCACAGGCCGACACAGCATCACGGAGGAGATCCGGGAGGCGATCTTCGCAGCCCGGGCCGAAAGCCTGCGCCGCTCGAAGATGAATATGAAGGCCCGCTGCGTGCTCATCCACCAGTATGTCCTGGAGAAGTTCGGGCCGCAGATCGAGGTCCCCAGCTATTGGACCTTACGGGTCGTCTGGCTGGATTGGTTCGGCCCTGATGGTGCTCGGCAGCGGTATGCGCGCTCGGCCGCAGCGGTGGAGACCTCCCGCGCTCACATCGTGGTGCACCGGCCGGGCCAGGTCGTCGCCCTGGACACCACGACACTTCCGGTCAAGGTCCGCGAGCGGGTGTTCGGCGATCCGGTTTCGGCCTGCTTGACGCTGGCGCTAGACCTTTACACCCACTCCGTGGTCGCGTTCCGGTTGACGCTGGTGTCGGAGACGTCGGTGGACGTGGCGATGCTGCTGCGGGACGTGATGCTGCCTCTGCCGATGCGTGACGGCTGGGGTCCGGAGATGGAGTGGCCCTACCCGGGCGTTCCGGCCGAGGTGGTCGCGGAGTTCGCCGGGCACAAGGTGGCCGGGTTGCCGTTTTTCGCGCCGGAGACGGTCACCACCGATCATGGTTCGCCGTTCAAGAATCATGACCTGGTGGACGCGCAACGCGTCCTGGGTTGCAACATCCTGCCCGCACGCGTTTTGCGCCCGACCGACAAGCAGGCGGTTGAGCGGGCGTTCGGGGCGCTGCGGTCGCTGCTGTTCGAGGAGTTGCCCGGCTACACCGGGGTGGACGTCGCCGATCGCGGGGGTGATCCGGAGGCGGACGCGGTGCTGACGCTCGCGCAGATGGAGCGCACGATCGCGCGCTGGGTCGTTGCGGTCTGGCAGAACAGGCGGCTGGGCGAACACGCGCCCGCGTGGGGCCCAGGTGAGGAACACTCTCCGAACACGCTGTTCGCGGCCGCCATGGAGCAGGGCGGCTTCGCTCTGCAGATCCCCACGCCGGAGCTGTATTACGAGGTGCTGCCCGCTCACTACGTGAAGATCCCGAACCGGCGCGGGGTCCAGATCGCCGGACTCTGGTATGACGGGCCCGCTCTGGATCCCTATCGCGGCAAGCCGTCCGGGCGAGGCGGCCGGCACAAGAACCGCTGGGAGATCCACCGCGAGCGCCGGGACCGGCGCACCGTGTTCTTCCAAGATCCTCAATCTCCGGCTGTCTGGCATGAGCTGCGCTGGAACGGCCTGCCGCCCGAGGGCGAGATCCCGGCCTTCTCCGACAAGACGGTCGAGGAACTGCTGCATCAGGCCCGCGCGCAAGGTCTGTCGCCCCGCTCGGATGCTGAACTGTTGCCCGTGCTGCTGGAACTGTTGGGTGGGCTCATCCCGGTCGACCAGTGGCACACGCAGCAACCTAAGCAGCAGCGCACCAGCCGAGCCCGGCAAACGGCCCAGGCCGACGCCGCACGCCAAGACCGCCAGCCAGCCCCGCGCGCTCCGGACGTCTCCGCGGAGGTTGTTCCTCTGGCCTGGCCGCAGCAGGCCCGCCAGGCGGCCGAGGAGATCGACGCCGAGCGGCGCCGCCGTCGCGAGGCCGTGGTCACCTCACCACCGCAACCACCTCCGCTTCTGCATGACGCGCTACGCCGCAAGAGCATCTTCCTCATCCCCGATGACGATGACGAGGCATCGCCGACCCAGCCCGAGCACGGAGAACCAAGCCCATGACGTCCGTTCGAAGAACAGACGGCCAAGGCCCGGTGCCCTTTGTGCTCCCCGGCGAGGTGCCGTTCCGGGACACCTTGGCCGGGTGGGAGCACTACCGGACCAGCCGCGGCCTCTTCATCCCGGCCCCACAGCTCAGCCTCGCCGATTGGCGGCTGCTGTCCCCGCGCCGGCGGATGCTGCACGACCTGCACCGCGCGGCGACACACGCCAACCTGCCGGTGCTCGCGACCCCGATGAGCGCCGCAGTGGAGAAGCTGCTCCGCGCCCGGATCGAGTCCAACGCGCTCAAGTACAAGCCGGCCACCCGATCCGGGATCATGGTTTTCGGCGGGGGCTTCCAGGGCAAGACCGAGACGGTCTGCGAAGTCTGCGCCGCCTTCGAGGACTTCTGGCTGGACGCGCATCTGCACCTGCCCAGTGCCAGGCCCGGCACCAGGGACCTGCACGCGCCGGTCGCCTACGTCCAAACGCCCGTCACCGCCAAACCGAAGTCCACCTGCAAAGCCATCTTGAACTTCTACGGCGCCGACACCAAGAACATGGACCTGCCCGAGCTGATCCGCCAGGTCGCCCAGTCCCTCAACGACCACGGCACGAAGGTGCTCGTGCTGGACGACATCACCCGGCTACGCATGCACCGCGCCGACGACCAGGACGTGCTCGACCTCATCCGCGCGTTCATGAGCATGCACGTCACCCTCGTCCTCATCGGCGTCGACATCCCCGGCTCCGGCCTGCTGCGCGAAGGACGCCACGACCCTCTCACCAGCCAGTACGTGTTCCCGCCCTCCACTTACGCTCAGCAGGTCAAGGTCAACGGATTGGAGCCCACCCAGACCGAACGCCGCTTCGACCTGATCGAACTCGACCGCTTCCGCTACTCCACCTCCGAGCAGATCGCCGCCTGGACCACGCACCTGGCCGGAGTCGAACAGCACCTGCGCCTCATGAACGGCACTCCGGGCATGCTCTCCGACGGCGCGATGCCCGAATACCTTTATCGGCGCACCAACGGAGTGGTCGGCCTCCTGGAACGACTCCTCGAAGACGGCTGCCGCGAAGCCATCGACACCGGTGACGAGAAGCTCACCGAATGCCTGCTCGACAACGTCGTCCTCCGACTCCCCGACACCCTCGGTCGCGATCCCGCCGCAGGCGAGGTCCCGGTGCTGCCCCCGCAGCCCACCCGTCGTGGCAAACGCGCCCGCAACACCGTCTTCGACGATCACGGACCAGCAGCCGCCGGAGAAACAAGATGATCGCAGCAGCCGCAGCTGTGCTCCCCCGCAGCCTAGACCCGCTACCTCAGGAGTCGCTCGCCGGCTACCTGCTGCGCCTGGCGCATCGTCTTGACCTGTCCCCATCCCGAATCGTGGATCTGACGGGCCTGGCTGATGGCAGACATCCCTCGCGGGTCTCCTACCAGGTGCTGGTTCAGCTATCTCCACCTGCTCGCGCGTCCTTCGCGACCGTGACGAGGCTCACTCCAGAAGAAGCAGAAAGCCTGACTCTCAGCTCGTTCGCCGGTCGTTACCCGCTTCCGGACATCATCGCCAACGGGAATCGCCGCGGCAAGATTCGGTCGCATCCATGGGTGTTGGCACCAGCGACCCGTTGCTGTCCACGATGCCTGGCGGGGGGTGGCTCACCTATCCAAGTTGCTCACGGTGGCCCATGGCGCAGAACCTGGCACCTCGCGACGACGTTCGCCTGCGTTGATCACCGAACGTTCTTGATTGATCGTTGCCCGACCTGCGGTCAACCCATTCATCTGGTGAACAAGAAGGGGTCGCGGGAGATCATGCCGCTCATGCGGAACCCGTCACTCCATCCTGCGCAGTGCCGTTCCGATGCTGGCGGCAGCCCCTTACTGCGAGTTCGACCCGCATGCGGCGCAAGGCTCGACGCCATCGACATAGCGTCCAAGTGTTCAGACCGTGCCCTACTAGATTGTCAAGCTCGCCTTCTTCGGTTGCTGGACCCCGACGCCCCGCTAAGCATCACCAGTTGCGGGCAGCCCACCAGCCCTGCCCACTATTTCACCGATTTGCGTCTGGTGACGTCTCTGGTCAAAGCTTCGTGGCCTGCACTCCGCGACATGGCACCTTCAGATTTGGTTGCCGAAGCCATTGATGACCACGTCGAACGCCAACAGCGCGCGCTTCCCGATCTTCTGGCGCAGAACTCGGAGGCATGGCCAGCCTATCGACTGCTCGACACTCCACCGCGCGACATGATGGCCTTGGCGGGTCTCCTCACGATCTCCGAACGGCTACTCGGTCTGGCCTGTATTGACGACATCGGGGAGTGTCTGCAGGCCCTGCCTCTTGGTCGGATGCCGCAGCGGCGGAAGACCCCATGGTTGCGTCTTGTCCGGTCGCTGCATACCACCTGTTCAGAAGGGTTGCGGGAAGCGTGTCATCCGCTGGTGAAGACCGTTCCTCGCATCAGATCAGGGCAGCGCTTCCGCCGCGGGCCCACGCATGTCACCGTATTCGGACCTGAGCATGTTCCCGCGTTCCTTCCGAGCTCCTGGCATGAACGATACTTCCGCCATCTGGACGGCATCAGTTCCAAGCTTCTGCGCCGCGTCGTCGTGTGTCGGCTCATACAAATGATCTCTGGCGGCGGTCTCGGAGAAGCAGCGGAATACCTTGGGATCAGAACATCCACTCACCGTGGTGGAATCTACGCCGCCGCCGGATTCGTCCATACGTGGGCCAGAAACCGACCTGATCCACGGGAGTTCGACAGGGCCCTCGACAGCCTCACGCACGCCCTCGACAGTTTCCCAGACAAAGTGAACTACCATCGACGACGCAATGCTCTGAGCGACTGGGCACTTGACCAGGCCAGCTGGGAGTCCATCACTTCTCAGCTCCCACCCACCATCGGCACGGTCCAGCCTGATCTTGGAGACCAGAAGCGCCAATTCGCGTCAATAGCCATCTGGACCCACCTCACCCAAGGTGAATATCAATTCGCACCACGCCCGATCGAGGCAGCACTACCCTCTGACGTCCAGAAAGCCTGGCACCATCGCCACTCCGCCACCTGGTACTACTACCGGCACGGAAGCAAGAAGCATTACGTCCACCTCAAGGAACTCCTCCTCCACCACGCCAACCGGTTGGCTTCAAGCATCGACCGCGGTTGAGAGATCACGGGCCCATCATAAGGACTGAGCAAGAGCCCCTCTCGGAGTGGCCACCTAGCGCTCAAACTGGCCATCTAGCGTTCACACGCTCATCTGGAGATGGCGGCGGTCTGGCCCCGTCGGCTGGCGTTGGTGGTGGCACCAGCGTCCGGCGAGTCGTTCGCGTCGTGGGTTGATCGGATGGCCCTGCGGAACGGGTGTCCGCCGTGGGCGATGGTCGAGGCGTTGGGGCTGGATGTACGCGCGTCGAGTGACGTCCGTTCACTGGCGTACGGCATCGTTACGACGCAGGAGACGCGCAAGGCGATCGAGGCTGTCACAGGCGTGAGCTCCGAGGTCGTGCGTGGGATGCACCTGGAGGTGTTCGACGGCTCGGTCCTGGACCTGGCAGGTGTCCGCGTGGGCGACAGGGAGTCAGTCCGCCGGGCAGAGGGCCGTGAGTGGGCGCAGTTCTTCGGCAGCCGAGTATGCCCGACATGCCTGGCGGCTTCGGGCGGAGTGTGGCTGGTCTGGTGGAAGCTGGGCTGGGCCGCGGTTTGTCCCGAGCATAGGACGCTGCTGGTGGATCTCTGCCCGAGATGCCGCGTTTCCGTGCGACGAGGTCCCGCTGGCCAGCCTGCGCGTCTGTCTCGCTCCCGGATGCCGGCCCCGTTGCGGTGCGGCGCGCTTCTCAGCGGGGCCGTATGCGATCAGCCGATCCCCCAGATCAGCACAAGCTCGGTGAGTCACAAACTCGCTGATCAGCAACAACTCGTGCTTGAGGTGGCGACGCATCGCCGGCCTGCGCTGATCGCAGGTCAGGTGGTGAGTGCCGGTCAGTGGTTCGCGGTCTTGAAAGCAACGGCGATGCTGGTCCGGCTGGGGGTGCCGGAGGTTCTCCCTCTGTTGGATGCGACTCTGGATGGTCAGGGCGCGCTGGCCGCAGAGGCTGGTGGACAGCGGTGGAACCGGGCGGGGCCGGTGGGCCACTTCGGGATGGCTCCGCGGACGGCGTTGGTGGCTGCGGGACTGCTGGCGGTGGCTTTGGAGGTGGCCGCGGCAGAAAGCGAGTCGGAGCTGGTGGCCCGGTTGATGCCGCTGGCGGCCGCCGCGCGGATGCGATGGAAGGAGCGGCGGCCAGATCCGTTGACGCTGGTGGCTCTGCCGTCGGTCTTCAAAGCAGCCTTGGATGCCGTGCTCGGTGGGCAAGCTCGCCTCCAGTGAGCGGGCCAACGGGGGTGGCCCGAGATGCTTGGCCCGGAAAGTGAGGACGAAGTCGACCATGGGGCGCTAGCGTGATCTCCGTCACACGATTCTGCTCCGCGTGCCGACGTTCTGGATGAATGCGAGCAGCCGCTTCTTATGGTCTCAGGAGGCGTGATGAAGGCTGCCGACCTGCAGTTACGCAGCGTCCAGGTTCGCTTTCTGCATCCCGACGGGCAGGAAGAACGGCTTCCGCTGGAAGTTGCCGCCGAGGTGGCGTTCGAGAATTGCGGCGCGATCCGGCGGATCCCACACCGGGCTGATCAGGCGCACACGCCGAGCACGCACTGGTCCTCCACGACGAACCGGATGATCGAGTGTGAGTCGTATCTGGAGAGCGTCTGGATGACGATGCTGGACTTCGACCCCGAGGTGACCGGCTTCTCCGGCCAGCCGATGCAGTTGTCCGGCGTGGACAATCGCGGCGCGTGGAAGGCCACGCCGGACCTGTTCGTCCGCCGGGTGGACGGCTCGGCGACGGTGATGGAGGTTAAGAACCCCGCCCGGTTGAACGACGCGAAGGTGAAGGCGACCGCTGAGCAGGTCGCGGCCTGCTGCGCGGTCGCGGGCTGGGGTTATGAGCTGGTCAGAGAGCCGCCCGGGCGGCAGCGGACAATCAACGTGCTGGCGTTGGCGGGCTATCGCCGCGAGATGGTGGGGGTGAGCGACGACCGCGCGCAACTCCTTTCGTTGGCCGGCGAGCCGGTGCCGCTGGGGCAGTTGGTCAGCTTCACCGCCGAACCGCTGGTGGCTCGCGCGGTCGTGCTGCATCTGTGCTGGACCGGCGAACTAATGGTGGACCTCGCACGCCCGTTGGAGGACACCACCATGGTCTGGGCCGCTGCGGCGACCGGCGACGCCGGAGCACGCTTATGAGCGAGCCGGATGAGGCTGGCGGCCGCAGGCTGGCCAAGGGCACGTGGCTATGGTTCCGCGACGAACGCCACCAGGTGGTCGGTCAAGGCGGCAGCGAGGTTCATCTGCTGTCGGCCGCTGGGGAGTGGACCACCATCTACATCGCGGCCCTGATAGCGGCGCCCGGGTTCCGGCTGCTCAGCGAAAGCCCCGTTGACCTGCCCTCCAGCATGGTCGATAGGGGAGCGTTGCTGGACGGCCTCGACGAGGACAAAGCGGCTTCGGCGCGTGACCTCGAAGCGCACCTGAACGAGATCAAGACCGGCTACCGCAGCGGCGATCCGGAGCAGGCCGCACCAGGTGAGCCGCGGCCTGCTTACGATCTGGCGTTGCACCCCCGGGTGAGCGACCGGGTCAAGGCCAAAGCCGCCGAACTCGGCATGGGCGAAACGACGGTGTGGCGCAAACTGCGACGTTATCGCGAAGAGCGGCGCAACGGGTTGATCGACGGACGGGGCGCCGTGGTGCGCGATCCGCTGGCCCGCGCCGATCAGCGCGTGCTGGATGCGATCCTCACCCAGCATCGGATCGGGGAACGGGAAGACTCCACCGGCGGCCTGGACCGGTTCCATCGGCGGCTGCAGGATCGGCTGGATCACGAGCACGGACCAGGCGTGGTGACGCTGCCCTCGAGTTCGACCATCGCCCGCTATGTCGAGGTGCTGTTGCCGGGTCAGTACACCTTCGGCCGGGCGCCGTCGCGGCGCAGCGCGGCGGCGCGGCCGCAGCGTTCCTACCGGCCGGATGAGGCGGTGCGGCCGGGGCAGGTGGTAATGATCGACGCCACCCCGCTGGACGTGATCGCCTACGACCCGATCGGCGACGTCACCCACAAGGTGCATCTCGTGCTGGCGATCGACGTCGCGACCCGGACGCTGCTGGCCTGGCGGATGACCATCGGCGACACCCGCGCGGTCGACGTGGTGATGCTGCTCAACGACGCGGTCACCCCGGAGCCGATGCGACCCGGCTGGAAACAGGCGCTGGCCTACCGGATGCTGCGCCTGCCCATCACCCGCGAGGTCGAGCTGGAGGAGCGGCTGGAGCTGGCCGCGGCCCGGCCGGTGATCTGGCCGGAGCAGATCCTGGTCGACCACGCCAAGGTCAATCTGTCCGAGGCGCTGCGCGAGGCATGCCTGGATCTGGGGATCAACCTGGGTCTGGCTCGCAAGGCCAACCCGACCGACAAAGCCAACATCGAGCGCGCCTTCGGCACTGTCCGTGAAGATTTCGCCAAGCATGTCGCCGGCTACAAGGGCTCCGACACCTCCAGCCGGGGCAGGCTGGTGGAGCACGCCGCCCGGTGGAGTTTGGAGGACTTGGAGGAGTTCTTCGCCGAGTACGTGGTGGCCGTCTATCAGCGGCGTGTGCATTCCGGGCTGATCGTCCCGGGGTTCCCGGAGTTGGAGCTGTCGCCGAACCAGGCTTACAGCCTGATGGTGGCCCGCTACGGCTACATCATCTGCCCACCGCAATCGCATCACTACTGCAAGCGGCTGCCGATCGAGTACCGGACGATCCGCCCGGAGGGAGTGCAGCTCGACTACCTCATCTACGACGACCCGATCCTGGGCACCTACCGGCGGGCGATCTCGCCGGTCCCGGGCAAGGGCAGGAAGTGGCCGATCCGCTACACCCCGGGCGACCCCAGCCGGGTGTTCATCTTCCTCGACGGCGCCTGGCAGGTGCTGTTCTGGACACATCTGCCGGATCCGGCCATCCCGTTCACCTCGCGGATGGTCGAAGAAGCCCGCAAGCTCCTGCGCGACGGCGGGTTGCGGGAGCCGAGCCAGCAGGAGATCGCCGAGGCGCTGGTGGATCTGCAGCGCCGGATGGACGCGCCCGAGTCGGCGACCGCGCGCACCCGCCGCGAGTTGCTGCGGGCTCGCGAGGACGCGCGCGCCATCAAACGCGATCAAGCTCGCGCCCGATTCGGGGAGCAGGAGGAGCCGCCTCCGGCGCTGACCCTGGTGCCTCCCGCTGGCGACCAGGAGCCGGCGGAGGACGAGGTGGTGGACCTGGCAGACCTGGAGGAATTCGAGATCTGGGATCCCAGCGCTCCGCATCGCCCGGGCAGCGCATGAGCAAACGTGTCGCGCAGCCACGCACGAAGGAGCAGTGGCGCGAGTTCTGCGCCCGCCCGGCACCACCCCGGACGGAGCCGGTCAGCCGCGGCGAGTACGACAGCTGGGCCGCCGACCGGCAGGCCCCGTTCGACGAGATGCGCAGAAGCTGCAACGCCAACCCGCCGTTCCTCAAGCATCCGCAGGTCCTGCGCGTGCTGGCCGCGCTGAAGCCGAAGCTGACTCAGGGCCGATACAGCCAGGACGCCACCTTTCACAGCGCGATCATCAACGGGCCCGGACACTGCGGCAAAACGTCGCTGCTCAAGTTAATCGGCAAGGAGTGCGAGCTGGACTGGTGGCGCCGCCACCCCGACCTGGCTCCCGACCCCGAGGTGTCACCGGCCGACTTCCGCGGAGACTTTCTCGGCGACCGGGTGCCGGTGATCTACGTCAGCGCCAGCACCGGCGCGACCGCAGGCATGCTGTCGCAGGCCATCGGCAAGTTCCTGCACGTCCCGAACCCCGGCCGCACCGCGACGAAGTGGACTCTCACCGATCCCGTGCTGGACGCGATCGAGGCCTGCGGCACCGAACTACTGCTCCTGGACGACCTGCATATGCTGGACAAGATCCGCGACGGCGGCCAGGAGACCAACGACCACATCAAAAACCTGGCCAACCACGCCGCGGTCACCATCGTCGGCGCCGGAATCCTGCTGGAGCAGGGCAACCTGTTCACCGACGGCGCCCCGCCCCGCACCCGCCCGGGCAAGGCCGGCACCGCCCCGGACGGGCACGAGCGCGGCCGGGCCGGCCAGTTCGGCTCCCGCTTCGCCGACCTGCAGCACCTGGCCCCGCTAACAATCGCCACCCGCGAGCAGCAACGCACCTGGATGTCCCTGGTGCGGCACTTCGAAACCAACCTGATCCTGCTCGATCACCCGCCCGACGACCTGACCCTGCATCACTGGCGCTACCTGCACGAACGCACCTCCGGCTACATCGGCTCGCTGGCCATGCTGTTCAAAGAGGCCGCTCACACGGCGATGGACACCGGCGTCGAAGCAATCACCCGCGACATCATGGACAGCGTGGTGCTCGGCCACGACGACGAGGTCGACTACGCCAAGACCCAAGCCCGCCGCCAAGCCGCTGCCCGGCGCCGCACCAAGAAAGCCCCGCCCGCCTCCGACCAGGACGCGAGCACCGGATGATCCGACGCCACCTCGAACTCGAGGAACGACAACCGGACCGCCCGCCACCGCGCCGGCTGGCCCTGGTGCCGCCGCCGGCGGACGGCGAGGCCTTCCACTCCTGGTTCTTCCGCCTGGTCGAGGCGCACCACAGCCACCGCGACACCATCGCGTCCCTGCTCGGCCTGCCCCCCTACACCCCACAGCGCTACACCCTGGGCGAGGACTTCCTCACCATCTATGACGGTGAGTACGTCTACGAGAACCTGCGCGACGCCACCGGGCTGCGCGCCCGCGCCATGATGCACATGGCGCTGATGAGCCAGGGCGGCCAGTTCATCCCCTACGGCTGGACCGGCAACACCCGCACCCGGCCCTGGCCCTGGCGCGCCGACACCGCCGCCGTCTGCCCCCGGTGCCTGGCCGAGCCCGACTCGATCTGGCGCATCACCTGGCACCTGCTACCCTGCGTGGTCTGCCCCCAGCATCGCGTCTATCTGACCGGCTGGTGCCCGAGCTGCCACACCCGGATCAGCGTCGGCGACACCCCCCGCTACCGGCGCGAATGCAACGGACCGTTCGGCCCACAGGGCCGCAGGGTCGGCGCCCGCAACTGCCGGCAGCAGCTCGCTCAGCTTCCCTGCCAGTCTGTCGGAGACGAGCGGCTGCTGCGTATCCAGCAGGACCTCCTGGCCCGGCTGCACCGCCCCGCGATGGCCCCATCGAACCCACCAAGGCGTTTTGGGATCTCTATGAGCTGCTGTTCCGCCTGGCGGTCTATTTCGGCACCCCGGAGATGCTGCCCACCGGCACCGACGTCCACCTGTGGTGGGCCTTCCACGAGTTCTGCCATCTCCGCGACCAGCTCGCCCTGACCGCCGGACCCGCCGCCCGCGAGCTCTGCGGCGACCTGCTCTACTACCAGCCGGGACGCTGCTCAGCGCAGCTGCGATGCTCATCGTCGACGAAGTCCGCCTTGGCGGCAGCCTGCTGGACGCGCTGCGCTACTTCATGGACCAACGCCGCTACGACCCCTGGGCTGGCACCCTCCGGCACGAGTTCTGCGACGACTACCACCCCACCGCCGTCACCAAACGAGTCCTCAACCACCTCAAGATCAGAAACGTCGACCCGACACAGCTCAAACCGCTCCCTCTCTGGGAACCCGGCCAGCCTCACCACCTGCACTCACCTAAGACCGCCGAAGACCTGGACCTACCCGAGGCCGCGCTGCTGCTGGCCGGAGAAGGGCTACGACCCTGGGAAGCTGTTACGCCCATCTGGGCCGCCATTCCGCGAGAAGCTCACCGCCTGGGCGAGCAGACGTGATGTCGACCTTGTCGGTAGTTTCACAATCATGTCCAATACCGACTTCACCCCGCTTCGTGTCACCCATCTCACTCATGGCCTTACGGCATTCCTATAGTCCGGATCATGGACTCTCTATCAAGCCACTACATCAGCGACGTCGCATCCGGGATGGCCGCGGTGCTTGGCTCGCGCCTGGTGGGCGTCTACCTACATGGGTCCGCAGTGCTCGGCGGCTTCGACGCGCGGCGCAGCGACATCGACGTCCTTGCCGTCTGCGAGCACCCCATGACGGCAGATGAGCAGGCAGCCGCCGCAGAACGGCTAAGCAACGACCGCCTACCTTGCCCTGCTCACGGGCTGGAACTGAGCGTCGTTACTCTCCCGGTCACCCTGCACCCTAAATCACAGCCGCCATTCGAGCTCCATGTCACTACAGCTCCCGACGACATCAAGGTCGTCGATGGTCATGAGCACGAGGGGGACCCGGACTTGGTGTTGCACTTTGCCGTATGCCGCCAGGCTGGTCGCCTGGTCGGTCCCGGGCGCTCCCCGGCCGAGGTATTCGCTCCAGTCGCCCATGATTTGATCATGGCCCAACTGGTGCCCGAGTTGCGCTGGGCCGCAGAGCACGCGCCTGGTGAATACGCAGTGCTCAATGCATGTCGTGCCTGGCGGTTCGCAGCGGGTGCCACACTCGTGTCCAAAATCGACGGTGGACAGTGGGCGCTCCACCGCCTGTCGACCATGGGCCATGAGTTGGTCCAGTCGGCCCTCGATCGCCAGCGATGCCTACCCGCTGCCGAACTCGACCCACGCGAGGTCACGCGATTCGTTCACTGGATCCTTTCTAGGATCACCGACGCATCGGCATAACGCGGCCTCCAACTCCGCCGACGGCCCTGGATCAGAACAACATCAAACTTTGGAATCATAGGCTTCACTCAAGGGAACTCGATCTTCGACCCGTTACTGCCAACTTCGATGACGCGAGCATCCGTATTTCGATACCCGTCGAAGTGACAGTGCCCAGGTCGGGAGCAGGTCCCACTGTCATCTTCGCTGCGTCCAGACACTGAGTGTCCGGGCCCACGCGGCCGGTCGGGTTTCTCGGTCCGGATATGCCGGGGGCACGGCGTCGGACGCGGTACGGCCCGTGCCCCCGACCAGGACTGGCCGGGGGCACGGGAGAGCCCGCTAGCGGGCGCGGTAGGACACGATCAGGCCGAGGCCCTCGAGAGCGGACTTGTCGCCTTCCAGGACCAGACGCCAGGTCCCGGCGGTGAGGCCGGGGGTCGGCAGGAGCTTGCCCTCGTTGAGCGTCAGGCGTCGTTCGCCGTTGAGGAGGAAGCGGGCCGAGCCGGCCGGCGAGTACAGGGCGTACACGCCGGTGATGGCGCGGCCGGTCATGCCGGGGAACATGTCCGGGGTGAACGGGAGGGTCAGCGTGTCGTCGGAGCCGTCGACGAACGTCGACCACTCCTCGGGGAACTCCGCCGGGATGTCGCAATAGCGAGCCGTGGCATAGGGCTTGAGCATGCCCTTGACCGCGCCGGCGAAGAGCTCACCGCCCTGTTCGGCGGAGTACTTCACGGTGATGGTGACGTCCATGAGTTGCGGGGCGCCGCCGGAGGGCAGCTCCAGGCGCCACCGGGAGACCGCGCCGGTGCCCTCGAAGGGAAGGTAACGGTCGTCGTCGTAGCGAAGGTCGAAGAGGCCGTTGTTGTCCTTGTACTCCTCCAGGTCCGACAGTGCGATCTGCTGGCCGCCGCGCCAGTCGGCGCGCAACGTCGCCGGCATCGGGCCCTTGGGGTCGAGGAGGTACTTGACGGCCTTGGGATCGGCCGCGAGCACCGTTCTGCTGTCCAGCTGGGTCAGTACGGCGTTGAGAGCGATCGGCCCCTCCGGGCCGGTGAAGGTGACCGACACCGTCTTGACGCGCCGGCGGTAGTGGCCGGGGAAGTCGCGGTCGAAGAGGGCCTCGGTCAGGGCGAACTCGCAGCGGCCGGTGGTGCGGAGGCCGAGCGCGGCAACCGGGTCCAGCGCCAGCAGCGACACCTTCTTGATGATCTCCAGGCCGCGGCGGTCGCTCTCGACCCACGCCTTGCCCAGCCGCTCCAGGTCCAGCCCCAGGCTTTCCGCGGCGAGCAGGCCGTTGCGCCGGCTCTCCCAGTAGAGCGGCTGGATGTAGTCGGCCTCCCCCTCGGGGACGCCCCTCTCGTACTGGAAGGACCGTTGCGCGGAGCGCGCCATGTCGTACGCCATCGAGTAGGTCTGGAAGTACAGCCCGGCCAGCCGCCCCGACATCCACTGGTACAGCTGGAGGTTGGTGAACTTGCCGGTCATAAAGGCGCCGACGGCCTCCTGGTTGGCGATCTGCTGATCCAGGATCTGCAGCTCGCGCTGGGCGGCCTTGAGCCGGAACTCGGCGGCCTTCACCTGGTGGCCGAGCTGCTCCACGTCGTTGCGGGCGACGGCGAGCTGGAAGGCCCAGTCGCCCGCCATCCGCTCCTGCTCGGCGCGGATGCCGAGCAGCTCGCCGATGACGTTCAGCGCCTCGGCCGCCGACGACGAGGCCTCGCCGCCGTGCTCCAGGGCCTCCGTCACCTGCTCGCGGCCCAGCTTGGTGCCCATGATGAACAGGCCCAGCAGGACGTCCGGCAGGCCCGAGGCGATGGCCGCGCCGGCCTGGAAACCGGTCGCGACGACGTGGGCGACGACCGCCGCGGACATCATGCCGAGCTGCGCCTGCTCCAGCGGCGTCAGCCCGGCGGCGATCAGCCCCTCGTAGTGGTCGACGCGGTTCTGCGCGCCCTGCTCGCTGACCTGCACCTCGCTCAGGCCCTGGGCGGCGATCTCCACCTCCGCCTCGCGCACGGCGCGGGTGAGGGCCAGGATCGTGCCCTCGTGCCGGTTGTTGAGCAGCGCCAGCTCCTCGGAGTCGCGCCGCTCCAGCACGCTGAGCAGGTCGCCGCCGAACTGCCGCAGCTTGTCCACCAGCTCCTGCGCCTTGCGGAAGACGGAGGAGAAGCGGTAGTGCGGCACCGGCAGGGTCGCGGCGGCGGCGAGCCGGTCGAGCGAGGCTCCCGCCGCCGCCCCGCGCACCAGCGCCATCACGTCGGCCGGCGGCTCGAACAGCGGCAACGGCCGGCTGACGCCCATGATGTCGAGCGAGGCCCGGATCTTGCGCAGCCGGTCCTCGACGCGGTCCCAGTACTCCAGGAAGACGCCGTTGGCGGGGACGTGGAAGTACGGTCCCGCGACGCTGGCGTGCACCTCGCCCGCCTTCTCCAGCATCGCGCCGCCCGCCGTTAGCTCGGGGAGCCCATCGTCCTCGGGCGCCCGGCGCAGCTCCTCGTAGGTGAGCGCGGGCGTGAGGGCCCGCGGGCCGAGGTCCTCGGGCGGCCGCTCGCCGAGCAGGTCGTAGGCGAAGATGTAGAGCATCCTGGCCTCGTCGACGCTCTCGGCGGTGTACTGCCTGAAGAGCAGGTCACCCCAGTCGAGCAGATTGTCGACGTACGCCATCACGACCGCGCGCCGGTAGGCCGGCGGACGCAGCTCGGCGATGGCGTGCGGGTCGAAGGGATCCTCCAGGTACGCCTTCAGCAGCGCGGCCCGGTCGCCCATGAGGTCGTACTGCTGGCGCAGCCGGCCGAGCAGGGCGATGCGTTCCAGCAGGCCCTTCAGCGCCGGCCCGGCCCCCGGCGGCGCCTCCAGCGCGTTGAGCGCCTCCTCGATCGGCGGCAGTCCGGCGGTCGACGGCCCGCCGGACGGCAGCTCGGCGAGGTAGTCCTTCTCGGTCTCGCTCAGCTCGCGCTGGTGCTGGAAGGCGGGGGCCATCGGCTCCACCTTGACCAGGATCGCCTCCAGCTCGCCGGCCGGCTTGCTCACGTCGGCCCCTCGGCGGGCGAGCTCGGCCAGGTCGTCGCGGCAGCTCTGGACCAGCGCCTCGACGTCCGCCGCCAGGAACGGAAGGAACCGCCAGTATCGCGGCATGGTGGGGTCGAAGACGTACTCGTACCAGGTGCGGGCGTCGTCGAAGCGCTGGGCGGCGTTGAGCGCCTGGGCGATGAGCGTGGGAGCGTGGAAGAAGACCTCCCAGTAGTAGATGCCGTTGCCGCTGTTGAAGTCCAGGTGCGTGCCGGCCGGCACGCCCTGCTCCGCGGTCAACTCGGTGACCATGATCGTGGTGGCGTCGGAGACCCGCGTGCTGAAGGACGGCAGCTCGTCGAGCTCCTGGATCTCCGGCGCGAGCAGCGCGGGCACGCCGCCCTCCAGCAGCGCCTTGTTCAGCCTGTACGCCGTGCTGGAGGTGAGCCTGATGACCTCGTGCGGCAGCGCGGCGATCTCGTACGGCCGCTGGACCTTGACCGACGAGGGGTAGGTGACGTACGTGGAGCCGAGGAACAGGTAGAGGTCGGTGCTGTCGAGCACGCCGTCCAGCCCTGTCTCCCAGCCGTCGGGCAGGCCGCCCCAGTTGCCGCTGACCGGGGAGAACTCCTTCATGGACGCCAGCTCTTCGCCGGGCCGCAGCACCGTGTAGTCCTGGTCGCTGAAGACGTAGCGCAGGCCCGCGCGCAGGAAGACGGCCCGGACGCGGCGGCTCATGGGCTTGGGATAGCCGGGGTCGGCCAGAGCGGCCGCCTCGCCGCCCTTGAGCGTGTAGCGGACGTACTCGAGGTTCCTGGCGAGGAACAACGTGGCGTCCTTGCCGCCGGTGCCGGGGACGACGTAGGCCGCGTCGACGCCCTCGTCGGTGACGGCCGTCCTGGCCACGCCCAGGGGCTTGATGGGGGACGGCTCGCTCTGGACGTATTCCCTGGGACCGTTGCCGGATTGTCCCCGGCCCTTGCCGGGCTCCTCGCGGGTGATGGACAGGTAGGTGTGGGTGTCGTTGTTGAAGAAGTAGACGCTCTCGCCGTGGCGGAAGGGGGCGCTGACGGGGCCGGACTGCGGCAGGCCGTCCTTGTTGCCCCGCAGCTGGATCGTGCGCTCGTTCGGGCTGTCCCCGCGCCGGTAGGAGTCGCCGTTCACGAGGAAGACGTCGTCGCCGCGGATCAGGAGCGCCCCCACGGGCGTGTTGCCGATCGCCCACGGCGGCTGGAAGGTCTCCAGGGGGTTGCCGGAACTGGTGCGGCGCATCCACACGTGCTGTCCGGCCGAGTGGTAGTACTCCACGCCGTTCGCGTCGACGGCGGCGGCGTCCACCTTGTCCCACTGCGGGAAACCCTCGTTGTTGCCGTTGATCAGCTTCGGATAGCCCACGTCGATCCTGCCGAAGGGGGCACCGGAGTAGCGGTAGTAGTACGCGCCGGAGAACAGGTAGAGGAACCCGTCCTTGACGATGGCAGCGTCGACCCCGGCCTTGTCGTTGTACAGGGGGGTGGGGACGTGTCCCCAGCGTTCGGCCGTCAGCGGCTTGCTGAGGCGGGTGGCGGTCGTCCGGGTCGCGGAGACCTCCACGTAGTAGGGACCGGAGCCGCTCTCGCCGGTGTTGTTGAAGAAGTACCTGACGCCGCCGGGCAGCTCGACCGCGGCGTGGATCGGGGACCACACCGGCAGCTTGTCAGGATTGCCGCTCAGCTGCCGCGGCTCCTCGCCGCTGCCCTCCGGGGCGATCGGCCGGCACAGGAAGCTGCCGCCCTTGTGGTCGACGCTCATCCACGGGTCGCTCTCGGCCCCGGCCGGCAGGGTCAGCTGGACGACCTTGGACTCCTCGATGGGCTCGCCGAAGATCTGCTCCAGCCGGGACGGCCGCACCGGCTCGGGCACGCCCTCGGCGCGGATGGCGTACAGCTCGGGGGTCAGCGCGAACGCCGACTGCACCTTCTGCGGGCCCTCCGGCTCGGCGACCGTGTAGGTGCAGGTGATCAGGATGGTGTCGTGCGTGCCGCCGTCCGGCACCGGCACGGTGGCGGACGCCTGGACGTACAGGCTGACGCCGTCGACGGGCGCGTCCAGCACGTCCTCCAGGGGCAGGACCTGCGAGGGCACCCATTCGCCGTTGAGGTTGCGGAAGGAGTAGTTGACGCGCACGCGGTACTTGGGCGGCGGCGGGGTGAGCGTACGGTTGTCGCCGCTCTGCTGCTCGGTGAGCGTGGTCTGGGCGCCGGGCTCGGGCGCGACCGCCTCGGCCGTGGGCCAGAAGACGAAGATGCGGCCGAAGGCGTGCACCGGGTAGACGATCTCGGCCTCGACCTGCGCGTCGACCTTCAGCCACGGCTCCCAGGTGGCCGACAGGCGCCCGTCGTCCCTGAACTCCGCCTCGCGGCAGTAGTAGCGCCTCGGCTCGGTCCTGGTCCGGCCGAACAGCACCAGCCGCCGGACGCCCGCTTCGGCGCCGTCCGCGCGGTAGACGTAGCCGCCGGCGATCGAGAGCCTGGAGACCTCGGTGTACTCGTCGAGGTAGCGCTTGTACGCCTGCTCCACCTTCTCCTGGGTGATCTCGCCCTGCAGCAGGTCGTCCTCCAGGGCGCGGAAGGCGGGCGTCTTGGAGCCGCGCAGCTCGGGGCGCAGGTAGTTCTCCGGGTAGAGGAAGACCTTCCTGTTGGCCTCCCACAGGCGGTAGTTCTTCAGCCACGCCCACCAGGTCCTGACCCGCCGCCTGGTCTCCTCCGGGTCACGCCCGTCCGGCACCGTCACCCGCTCCAGGTCGAGCAGGTAGCGGTGCACGTAGAGCTGGGCGGCCGCGATGGCCTCGCGCACCCGTGAGGTGCGGCCCTGGCCGCCCATCTCGACGTCGGCCAGCAGCCGGTCGTAGAGCTCTCCCGGGGTGCCCGGGGCGATCGAGACGAGGGCGTCGCGCTTGAGCACGTTGATCTCGTCGTGGACGGCGGCCGACAGCGCCTCCCACTCGCCGGTGTACAGGCGCTCCATGATCCCGTAGAGGGCGGTGTTCGCGGTCGCCAGGGCGGGCGAGTCGCCGAAGGCCGGCCACCACACGTCGGTGTAGAGCGTGGACGGGGCCTCCCCCATCCGGTCGGTGAGCGTGAACAGCTCGACCAGGCGGAGCAGGAACTCGACCTCGAAGCGGTCCTCCTCCCGCCGCACCGGTGCGGCGCTCACCGCCGCGGCCGCGATGGCCTCGGGTTCGGCGGTCAGGAGCGCGGCGTTGCGCTTGGCCCACCTGATCTCGTCGACGTCCCAGCCGAACAGGTCTCCCAGGTAGGCGTACGGGTCCTGCACCACGGCCGGCGGGTCCAGCAGGAAGGCGGGCAGGCCGTCCGGGTGCCGGCGGGCGAGGTCGATGAACCTGGAGATCGTGTGCACGTCGCTCAGCCGGTAGTCGGCCGTGCCGCCCCAGCGGTAGCGGAACCGCTGCGGGTAGGTGCGGTCCACCTCGTGGTAGCCGCGGGAGTAGCGTACGTATTCGTCGCCCTTGCACAGGTACGTGCGGTCCTCGAAGACGAAGGCGCCGTCGACGCCGGACTCGAAGCGGCCCGGCAGGTCGCCCCAGTCGTCCCGGACGGTACGGGGGTGGCCTTCCTCCACGAACTCCAGCGCGCCCGGACGGTAACGGACGTACTGCTCGCCCTTGAAGGCGTACAGCTCGCCGGTGGGCGCGGCGAAGGCGGCGTCGATCAGCCGGTGGCCGGCGTCGGCGAAGGCGTTGCGCACCTTGCCGAACAGGGCGTTGACAGGCTGCGCGGCCGGTTCGCCGACCCGCAGGCAGCGGTCGCCCTTGATCAGGTGGACGACGCCGGCGGGGCCCGGGGTGCGGAAGGCCGCGTCGAGGCCGTCGGCGAAGTCCGCGGGCGGGTCCTGCATGCGCAGATCGAAGGCGAGGCCGGGGAGGATGGCGCGGGGGTAGCCGTCGTCGGCGTACGCGTACTCGGTGCCGGTGTAGCGGACGTACTGGTCGCCGGAGAACAGGTAGGTGTGCGCGCCGGTGACGATCGTCGCGTCCACCTTCTCCCTCTCCACGAGGTTGTTCCGGACGCGGCCGAGGACGGCGAGGTCGCGGGTGGCGGTCGCGGCGCGGGAGACGACGTGGCAGGAGCCGCCCGCGAAGAGGTAGGCGGTGCGGCCGTTGGCGATGGCGGCGTCGATCGCGTGGCCGGTGACCGCGTCGTCGAACGACTCCGGCAGGTTGGCGAAGGCCGCCTCGCGGCGCAGGTTGCCGACGATCTTCTTCGGGTAGCCGGGATCGATGTAACGGTATTCGGAGCCGGTGTAGCGGACATACCGGTCGCCGGAGAACAGGAACGTCGTGTCGTCGCCGAAGACGCAGGCGGCGTCGATCCTGGCGGTCGCGTCGTCGGGCACGAACGGGTTGGGCGACCTGCCCCACCGGTCGCGGATGACGGCGAGCGGGGCGAAGTCGTGCCCGTCATGGCGGGAGTACTGCTCGGAGAGGAAGAAGTACGTGGAGCCGTCCGGCGCGGTGAACGCCGTGCGCAGCGCGTCACCGTCTTCCCGGCTGGATTCGAGGATGCGCTCGAACCCGGGCCAGAGCCGCTCGATCGGGCGCGGGTAGGACCAGGCGCCGGCCCGCTCGTCGTACTGCACGCAGTGCTCGCCGAGCAGCAGGAGCATGGTGTCGCCCGCGAACAGCACCGCGTCGGGCACGGGGTGTCCGGGTATGCGGTACTGCTCGGGCACCTGCCAGAAGCTCTCGTCGGCGAGCTGCGGCTCGCCGTCGGGCTCGGTGTAGTCCGTGCCGGAGTAGACGAGGTAGCGCATGCGGCCTTCCTCGTCGGGCGACTCGAAGACGTACGTCTTCGTGCCGCGGACGTACGCGAGCGCGACGTCGTCCAGGCCGCCCCAGTGCTCGGAGATGAGCCGTGGCTCGCCGTCGATGGTGAGGCCGGGGTTGGGGGCTGCGGTGTCGGCGGGGCCGGGGTCGGCGTAGGCGACGAACTGGTCGCCGCTGAACAGGTACGTCCTGCCGTCCCTGCCAACGAACGCCGCGTCCACCTTGTTGTCCTGATAAATCGTGTTACGTGGCTTGCCCCACTCCTCGGCGAGGAGGTACGGCCTGTTCAGCCGCGTGTTGACGCAGTTCGGCCCCTTGAACAGGTACGTGGTGCCGTCGGCGCCGCGCAGCACGGCGTCGAGCCCACTACGGAACTCCTCCGGCGCCGCGCGCAGCGACCGCGGCGTACCGGTCTCCTGCGCGAACCCGAAGCCTTCGACGGCCTCGACGCCCGCGCGATGGCGCCAGCCGTTCCCGTCCTCCGCCAGCAGCTTGCCGTCCTCCAGGAACGCGCAGCTCAGCCCGCTCAACGAGGCGTCGTCGTAGCGGCGGTAGAGGCCGTCGGACACGATGTGGCAGCGGCCGGCGCGGAAGAGGTGGACGTTGCGGCGGTCGGCGAAGGCGGCGTCCACGCCGTCGAGCGTGACGTCCAGGGCCGCCATCCCGGGCTCCCGCGACAGCGCGGACAGGGCGGCCGGATAGCCGTCCTGCACGTGGTCGAGCTCCGTGCCCAGGTAACGCACGTACTGGTCGCCGGAGAACAGGTAGGTGTAGTGGTTGTCCACCTTCCTGCCGTCGATCTCCTCCGTCACGGTCCTGGTCAGCGCGGCGTCCACCAGGCCCGTCCGGGCGATCCTGTTGACCACGTTGCCCCAGTACGCCGGGACGGAGGCCGGGTAGCGGTCGTCGGCCCTGGTGTAGTCGCCACCGGAGAAGCGGATGTACCGGTCGCCGGAGAAGACGTAGGTCCGGCCGTCCTTGCCGACGAAAGCCGCGTCCACCCTGGTGAAGGGCAGCAGGCTGTCCCAGTGGCCGTCGATCGTGCGCGGCTCCGACCACCAGCGGTGCCGGGCGTCGGACACCACGAAGCTGTCCTCGGCGAAGAGGTACGTGCGGCCGGTGCCGTCGGTGAAGACCGCGTCGATGACCGCGAAGCGGGGGTCGGCGGCCAGCGAGGCGGGCAGGTTCCACCAGTTGTCGGAGACCGGCTTGGGGTAGCCGGCGTCCGGGGTGGCGTAGTCCCTGGTGGAGTAGCGGACGTGGAAGTCGCCGCCGTCGGCGTGCACCTGGATGTGCAGCGGGTTCCTGCGGAGCGTCAGCGCGATGCCCTGCTCGGTGCCGACGTGCCACGTCCGGTACTCGTCCGTGCCCTCGGAGGTGACGGTGGCCTTCTCGGCCAGGGTCAGGCCGTGCTCCAGGAAGTGGCGGCGCAGCGCGGGCGACAGGCGGCCCTCGTTCAGCTCCGGCTCCTGGGCGAGCGGCACGTCGAACAGGTGGCCGCCCTGGCCGAACAGGTACGTCTTTCCGTCCATCACGAAGGCGGCGCCGACCTTGCGCAACCCTCCCCAGTCGCCGGCGATCCTGCGCGGGTAGCCGAGATCGACGACGGCGTAGTCGGCGCCGGAGTAGCGGATGTACCTCTCGCCGCTGAACAGGTAGGTCTTGCCGTCCATGCCCACGAGCCCGGCGTCCACGGCGCCGCCGGCCAGCACGTCGGCGACCTTGCCCCAGCGCTCGGCCGTCGGCTGCGGCACGCCGCCGCCGGAGGCGGCGAAGGAGACCGTCCTGCCGTCCTTGAACAGGTGCACCATCCCCGAGACGGGCTCGGTGAAGGCCGCCTCGACGTCAGTGTGGAACTCACCGGGCAGCCGGGCGAACTCGGTCTCGATCCGCCGCGGATAGCCGTCGTCCACCCGCACGCCGTCGTTCTCCACGCTGTCGGTGTAACGGACCACCTGGTTGCCGCGGAACAGGTACGTCCTGCCGTCGGGGCCGGTGAACGCGCAGTCGAGGCTCTGCGCGCCGTCGAAGGCGTTGCGGATGCGGCCCCACCGGGCGGAGATCGGCTGCTCCTGCCCCCCGATCTCGAAGTAGCGGCCGCCCGCGAACAGGTGGACATGCCCGTCCACGTCCTGGAAGGCCGCGTCGAGCGCCCCGGTGAACGCCTCGGGCAGCGGCGTGTCGTGGCCCTCCGCCTGCCACCATTCGGCGACGCCGCGCGGGTAGCCCTCGTCGACTGTCGTGAAGTCGCGGCTGGAGTATCGGATGTACTGGTCGGCGCAGAACAGGTAGGTTCTGCCGTTCTCGTCCACGTACGCGCTGTCGATCCGGCGCGGGGCCTCGAAGTTGTTCCTGACCTTGCCCCACAGCTGGTCACGGGGGGCCCAGCGGATGCTGCCCGGCTCCTTGACGAACAGGCGCGAGACCTCCCGCTCGGGGACCTCGTCACCCTCGTTCCGCTCGACGGCGCGGCCGACGATCCACTCGGCGCCGCCGGGGAAGGCGAAGGCGGCGTCGACCCGGGTCAGCCCGGTGAACCGGGGCGACAGCTCGGTCAGCGCCTTGGACCTGGGGTCGAGCAGGGCGTACGTGTCGGCGGAGTAGGCCCAGTAGACGTCGCCGGCGAAGACGTAGATATGGCCGTCGGAGCTGCGCAGCACCGCGTCCACGACGTCGACGCCCGGCGGCAGGGCCAGGGGCTCGGGGTATTTGCCGGTCAGGTCCTGGTCGTGGAAGGCGACGGCGACCTCGGTCTCGTCCATGCCGAGCTTGCCGGCCAGCAGCGCGAAGCGGCGGATGCGCTCGTAGGCGGCCTGGAAGTGCGGATCCGACAGCCGCCGGGGGACGGCGATGACCGGTGGGATGAGGATCTCCATCGCCTCGGGCAGCCCGCCGGCGACGCCCGCGCAGATCGCCGCGGCGCTCTCCTGGGGCACGCCGAACGCGTCGGCCAGCGCGGAGGTCAGCGCCTCCTGCTGCTGCCCGGCGCGGTTCTCCAGCGTGGCGGTCACCTCCTCGACCGCCTCGGCGAGCGCCACGGCGACCGCGTGCAGCAGGAAGAACACGTCCCGCTCGAAGTCCTCCAGCCCCTGCAGGTGGAAGCTGACGACGTTCGCCGGGTTGGCGAAGAAGGGGACCGCCTCGCGCGGCACGGACAGGCCGTCGGTGAGGTGTCCCTGCGCGATCAGCTTCTCGACGACCAGGCCTTGCTGCTCGTCGTCGAAGCCGAGCTCGCCCAGCGCCTCCAGGTGGATCCGGTACGGCCGCTCGTCCTGCGCGCACTCGGCGACCCGCCGGGCCACGATGGCGGTCTCGGCCGCGGTGAACCCGTCGCCGAGCGTCTCCACCTCGGCGACCGGCCAGCCGTCGCTCAGATAGGTGCCCTCCATCGCGGCCATCGCCCGCTGCGCCATCGCCAGGTCCGTGACCTCGGTGAAGTCCTCGGGGGTGAAGGTGTAGAGCTCGGCCTCCAGCTCGCCGATCTGCCGCTTCGCGGCGTCGAGCACGGCGTTGCGGTGCGGGTGGAACTCGGGCGGCAGCGCGAAGTCGGCGGGCTGGAGCGCGGCCAGCGCCTGCTTGTCCAGATAGCGGCCGTTCTCGTCGATGTAGCCGTTGAAGCGCAGCCCGTCCATCAGCCGGGCCAGCCGCGCCTCGCTGAGCCGCAGCCCCGTGAGAAGCCCGGGGTCGAGGACGAGCGGCTCGGCGCGGAAGGCGTCGATGCGCCGGCGCAGCAGGGTGAGCACCTCGGGGGCGACGTCGGACAGGCCGGCGTTGACGCGGAACGCCTCGACGTTCTCCTCGTCGGCGAAGAACGCCGGATCCTGGACGGCGCCCTCCTCGTCGACGTACCCGTGGTAGATCAGGTTGTCGTACAGCTCGTCGAGCTGGCCCTGGGACAGGTTGCCGACCGTGGCCAGATCGGAGGGGTAGAAGGACGAGGTGCCGTTGCCGACGCTGTTGATCAGCTTGAACAGCGCCTCCTTGAACGACGCGAAGTCCCGCTCCAGGTTGAGGGCGTAGTCGGTCTCGGGCATGCCCTCGGTGACGAGCGTGCCGTCGGCGCGCAGCCGTCCGCTGAAGACGAGCTGCGCACGGATCTTGCCGGCCAGCCGCTCACCGAGCCCCAGCCCGATGAGGTCGTCGTCGACGATCATGCCGAGGGAGGTGACCGCCTCGTACGCGGCCACGGCCACCGTGTCCGGGTCGAGGCGCAGCAGCCGGGCGTCGCGTCCCGACACCACCGCGCCGGTGTGGGTCGCCAGCACGTCGTGTACGGCCTGCGCGGCCCGCGGCCCGAAGCGCTCGCCCTCGAACATGGCCGGCTCCATGGCCACCGCCTGGAACCGCTGGTCGAGGCCCTCCAGCACCGCGAGCCGGTCATCCATGCCGGACGCGCCGGACCCACTGGAGCCGCCGGACCCGCCGGACCCACTGGACCCACCGGACCCACTGGACCTGCTCCCCAGGATCTCGGCCAGTTCCTGGGCGCCGAAGCCGCCGTCCTGCATCCACCGGGCGACCGCGAGCAGCGTCTGGGCCAGCCACAGGCCGGAGGCGGGGTCGCCGCCCTCCAGGATGCGGTAGCAGTCCTGCGTCTCCGGCTCGACCCCGCCCAAGAGGGAGAACGTGGAATACCGCCACAGCGACGGGTCGCTCTCCAGCACCCCCAGCAGGTCGAACAGCTCCCCGGCGGACATGCCGAGCGCCGAGGTCAGCCTGCCGGTCCGACGCAGCAGCGCGATCTGCGACGACCCGATCGGACCACGGTCGAAGGGGCTCGGCTCCAGGGCGCTGTAGCGGTCGCGGTAGCGCCGCACGGTCTCCATGATGTCGCTCTCGGAGGTCCCGATCCCGATGGCCAGCTTGCGGCGGTACTCCTTGTTGTGCGGGCCGAGGATGTCGCCCGACATCGCGGGCAGCTCCTCGGGCACCGGCTCGACCTCCGCCACCAGCCCGCACACCGCGTCGACGGTGAGGTCGTAGCCCTGCCGCAGGTGCACGGCGAGCGCGGTGATCCGCAGCGCGGCCGCGTCGAGCGTGCTCCCGCAGCACGTGGTCAGGACGCGATCGAGGTCGCTGAGGCCGAGGCCGGTCCACCTGGCCAGCCGGACGATCCGGCTGATCCGGTCGTACCAGCCGGTGGTGGCCCCCTCCAGCCGCGTGCCGTCCGGCGACATGGTGACCGGCTGGCTGCCCTGGTTGACGTACGAGTCCTTGGGCGGGCGCACGAGGTCGTCCGGCTCGCCGAGCAGCTCCCGCAACTGCAGCGCCGACAGGCCCGTCACCTGCTTGAATCGTTCCACATCCGCGAGCGAGGTCAGCGCATCCTGTGGTGCGAGCCCGTAGAACGCCTTGATCCCCGCCTCGTCCGCCGGCGAGGTCAGATGCGTGACGGCCTCCGCGGACAACCCCAGGAACAGCCGGGCCACCGTGTCGGCGTCGGCCACCGGAGCGAAGATCCGGTAGAGCTCGTCCGGTCCGGTCCTGAGGTGCCGGAGGTAGGTCTTGAAGCGCTCCTCGTCCAGCGAGAACGGCATCCCGAACGGGTACTTCAGCCGCTGCCGCATCCGCTCGTACGGCTGGTCCCCGGCGAGCCTCTCCAGCAGCTCGATGACGATGTCCAGGTAGGGAGCCTCGCCGAAGGTGTTCTCCCCGTCCAGCAGGACCCTCTTCAGGTCGGCGCGCCGGTCGTCGCCGAGCAGCGACGGCTGCTCCAGAACGGTCTCGAGCAGCCCCAGGAGATCCGCGAGATAGGCCCCCGGCGAGTAGACCGTCCTGGCCTCGTCCTCCTGCCGATGATCGAGATTCGTGTCGTCGAACAGTTCCTCGTAGCTCGGGATCGGCTCGTTGCCCGCCATGCGTCCCCCCTCAGAGAAGCCTGTGTAGTCCGGACCGACTCCACAGAGCGGTCCGCGCCCCCACAGATACAAGCGCAGAAACCGCGCCACGAATATGGCGGCAAAGCCACCTGTGCTCACCCGGCTCAGCGGTGGACCATCGTTCCTCGGACGGGGGCAGTCTCCAGAGGACGGGTGGGGGATCACGATCATGCGGAATCAACGTCAAGGCGCGCGCAACAGCAAGCGCACGACCGCCGCGAAGAAGCGCTTCCGGGCCGGCGGCACGGATACTTCCACGTTCGCCTTGACCAAGCATGACGTGTCCGTCGCGTCCGGGCCGCTGCAGAAGGACTGGCAGGCGTTCGCCGCGAAGCCCGACGACGCCACCGCCAAAGCGGTGGCGAAGGGGCTGGAGAAGATGAGCCCGCGCCTCGCGCTCGCGTCCGTGCAGTCCATCGCCGAGACGCTGGCCGATCGCCCTGCGCTCGAGCGCAGCGCCATGTCCCGGCTCATCGCCTCCCGGCTCGACGGCGACGCCCTCCGCGGCTTCCTGAAGGCGACCGCCGCCGTACGTCTCACCCGCCCGGCGATGGAGACGCCGAAAACGCCGAAGCCGCCCGAGGAGCAGCCGGCGCCGCAGCACGAGAACCTGCTCCACGGCCTCGACCTCCTGCCGCCGAAGACGCTCGGGGAACTGCCCGTCAAGACCTCGCACGGCCGAGACCGGCAGCAGATCGAGGCGCTCGACCTCGCGTCGGACAAGATCACCGCCGACCTGGCCGGGTTCGAGCAGCGTATCGACGAGGTGCGCGACATCTCGGCCATGGGCAACCTCACGGAGGCGTTGAAGCTCGTCAACTCCCTCGGCGGCACGACGGGCTACTCGGACAAGCGCCGCGCCGAGATCACGAAAAAGCTCGATCTGACGGACACGACACAGGCGCACCTCGTCGAGCAGATCGGCTTCCGCGCGGCCAAGACCCAGCGCACCGACAAGAGCGGCCTGTCGCCCCAGAACCAGCTGGCGGCCTCCTACTGGCGCACGAACTTCCGGGACAACCTGCAGGGCCTGCTGAAGGATCTGCAGGAGAAGGGGAAGCTGGGTCCGGGCGACCTCCTGGTCAACAGCCCGCGCGTGCTGCGCAAGCTCGAGATGATGGTGGGCCCCGAGGTGGTGGCCGGGCTCAAGATCGAGCCGCTCGCCGGGACGTCGGGCATCAGCGTGCTGAGCGGCACCGGCAAGTACACCATCGACTGGAACAGCATCCTGCAGGAGCTCGGCGCGACGCCGTCGGCGTACCAGCTCTACGAGCTCATGGACGCGGGCAAGGAGTCGCCCCCG
Source organism: Nonomuraea sp. NPDC003201 (assembly GCF_053590415.1). Classification (NCBI taxonomy): domain Bacteria; kingdom Bacillati; phylum Actinomycetota; class Actinomycetes; order Streptosporangiales; family Streptosporangiaceae; genus Nonomuraea; species Nonomuraea sp. NPDC003201. Next base: position 34,728 of record NZ_JBSFTC010000022.1, on the reverse strand, counting down.
ACCGACTTCAAGGTCGACACGCGGGCCGACCTCGCGGAGCTCATCACCTCCGGCCCGTTCTCCCGCCTGCAGGAGATCGCGCGCGGCAAGAGCGAGCTGGCGCCGGTGTGCGCCATGATCGAGCACCTCGTGCTGGGCCTCACCGACGAGCTCGGCCCCTCTCGCTACGACGGGCTGACCGCCAACGCCCTGAACTCGCTGAGCCGGCTCCTCGGCATCGTCGTGCAGAACGAGCGCAACCCGTCGGTGGCGATGCGCGCGGTCGACCTCATGATGGACGAGATCGGCATCGTGGTCGCCGTGGCCAAGAACTACACGCGGGTCGACTATCAGGACACGATGCGCCAGGTCCTGCTGGAGCGGGCGCCGGGCATCGCACCGCTGGTGGACAGGCAGGAGATCCAGCTCGACAGCCACCTCATGACGAGCGGCATGGACGCGCTCGGGACGGCGCTGTCGATCGCGCTGTCGTCGCGGGACCACGATCAGGTCACGCGTCCCACCGCGGGCATCGACTACTTCGAGACCGATCTGCTGCTCACCAAGCTCAAGAAGGGCGAGGCGGTGCGTCCGCGCAACGACGTCCTGGTCGCGGCGCTGAATCCGAGCACGCCCTTCGACGCTCCATCAGCGGACAAACTCGTGGCCGACGTGCGCGATGCTCTGAAGGCGCGCAAGAGGGGTGACCCGCCGTTCGCGCTGATAGTCGACAGCACCATCGAGGTCGCGCCCAAGTCGCCCGGCGGCAGGACCCAGCTCGACGTCGTGCTCGACGGCCTCAAGGGCGCCATCGCCGACGGCACGCTCGAGGTCTTCCTGTGCAAGAGCTTCCAGAAGTACGCCTCGTTCGGCACCGGCAAGGTCGCCGCCGGCGATCTCACGATGCTGTCGAAGAGGGGCAATCTCGACTCCGCGTCCGCGCGGGCCGAGACGCTGCTGCAGGACCGCGCCCTCGATCTCGCCCGCAGCGACGAGACGCAGCTCGTGGTGCACATGTTCAAGCACGGACATCGAGACGAGCTGGAGCTGATCCGCACCGCCGCCGACAACGCCAAGTTCGTGGACGAGTTCTGCTGGCCGATCAACGGGCAGGACCGCACGCGCGGGTCCACGTACGTGGACGGCATCCCCCTGCTCCTGCGCGCGCCGACCAAGGCCGACGACCTGTTCAAGAAGCTCGTCACGATCGATCAGCGCGACAGCTTCTCGTTCCTGCGGACGTCGTACGTCGGCGGCATCCCCGGGCCGTACGGTGCGGACAAGGCTGAGGAGAAGTGGTACGTGCGCATCAACACCGGCCACGAGTCGAAGCAGGCCATGGTCGAGAACTTCTACGCGTTCGGCCATCTGGAGAGCGGCACGCTCCCTGGCGAGAAGAGGTCAGACGGCAAGGTCGACCTCGACCAGCTGAACATCGAGACGGTGCGCAAGCACCTGGAGGCGCTGGCCCTCGCTCCGGACGGTACCGACACCGCGCAGTACCGGAACAGCATCAGGGCCTCGTACTGCGCGTTCGCGGCCCAGAACCTGCGGCCCAAGACCAAGGCGCTGCCACTGCTCAGAGACTTCTTCGCGAGCCCGGCGCCAGACGTCACGATCGAGACCCAGCGCTATCTCGCCGGCGAACTGCTCTCGATGACGGTGATGCCGGGAACGATCCTCGACGCGCGTCTCCTCCCGTCGCTGGTTCGCGCGGCCGCGGTGCTCCCGGCCTGGGAGTTCAAGGCCATCGCCGGCAAGCTCAAGGCCAAGCTCGCGAACGCCGACAAGTCCCCGGACGCGATGAGGCTGCGCGCGATCGTCGACCGGGCCCTTCAGGAGCCGGTGTCGTTGGCGCTCTGAGCATCAGGGAGCCGCGACTCAGACAAGCGCGCCACGAATGTGGCGGACAGGGAACCTTTGCACGCTCGGCCAGAAGGTGGACGATCGATCGGTCATCAGGCGGGGGAGCCTTGAGCAGAATGGCTGGGGGGTCATGAAAAAGAAACCGACCATCGGCGCGACCAAGAACAAGCGTCAGCGCAGGCGTACGATCGGCGGACCAGAAAAGATCACGCCTGGCGTATCCGACATGTCTGACTTACCTATCACGAAGCGTGACGTGTCCGTCGCCTCCGCACCGATCTCCACATCGACGCCGCCGGGCTGGCAGAAGTTCACCGAGAAGCCCGACCCGGCCACCGCCAAGGTGGTGGCGAAGGCGTTGCAGGACAGAACGTTCTCCGCGCAGCGCATGGCCGAGATGCTGGCCCAGCGCTCGGCGTCTGAGCGCAGCACGATGTCGCGGCTCATCGTGACGCAACTCAGAGGCAACCTCGCCCTCGACTTCCTGAAGGCGACCGCCGGCGTCCGTCTCGTCAAGCCCAAGACGCCGCAGAAACAGCCTGAAGGCGATCGCGCGCCGGGCCGCAACGAATCGTTCGAGGCGCTCGACCTCGCCACGCCGATCAAGAGCACCGTCGACCTGGTCGAGCTCGCGAAGCGGACCGACGACGCGGACGACGCCTCGTCGATCGCCTACCTCAAAAAGGCGTTGGCTGACATCACCTTGATCAGCAGCGGCGAGGAGCCGTACTCGGAGCTGCGCCGCACGGCGCTCAGGAAGGTAGCGGCCCCCGCGCAGGAACACATCGTCAAGCAGGTGGGCTTCCGTACGGCGGGCAGCAAGCGCACCGGCCAGAGTAACCTGACGACCCAGCACGACGTCGAGTCCAGCTACTGGCGCACGTCCTTCGGCGAAGCCCTGGAGGACTTCGCGGAGAAGCTGCAGTCGGACCACAAGCTGCAAGAGGGCGACATCCTGGTCAACAGCCCGCGCGTGCTGCGCAAGCTCGAGATGGTGCTGGACCCGAAGGTGCTGGCCAAGCTCGAGATCCGGCCGCTCAAGGGGGATACGGGCATCAGCGTGCTGAGGGGCGCCAGCGACCCCTCCTTGAAGTGGAAGGAGATCCTGGAGGGGATCGGCGCGACGCCGTCGGCGTACCAGCTCTACGAGCTCATGGACGCGGGCAAATCCTCGCTTCCGCCGAACTTCACCGTCGACGCGCACGCCGACCTCGCGCAGCTCATCACTTCCAGCGCGTTCTCCCGTCTGCAGGACACCGCGCGCGGCAAGGGCGAGCTGGCGCCGGTGTGCGCCATGGTCGAGCACCTCCTGCTCGGCCTCACCGACAAGCTCGGCCCGGACCGCCGCGACGCGCTGACCGCCGACGCCCTGCGCTCGCTGAGCCGGCTCCTCGACATCGTCGTCGAGGAGCCCAACCCGGCGACGGCGTTGCGCGCGGTCGACCTCATGATGGACGAGATCGCCGTCGTGCTCGCCGCTGCCAAGAACTACGGACGTGTCGACTATTGGAAGACGATGCAGGACGTCCTGCTGAAGCGGGCGCCGAGCATCGCGCCGTACGTCGGCCGCGAGATCGAGCTCAGCAGCCACCTCATGACCAGCGGCATGGACGCGCTCGGGACGGCGCTGTACATCGCGCTGTCGTCGCGGCGCACCGACCAGGTCTCGCGTCCCACCGAGGGCATCGACTACTTCGAGACCGGAATGCTGCTCGGCAACCTCAAGAAGGGGGAGGTATCGAAGCCGCGCGAGGATGTCATGGTCGCGGCGCTGAACCCGAGCACGCCCTTCGAGGCGTCACCGGCGAAGACCCTCGTGGATGGCGTGCTCAAGAGCCTGAAGACACGCAAGCGGGATGACCCGCCGTTCGCGCTGATCCTCGACACCACCGTCGAGGACGGGCTCGACCCGTCCACCGGCCGGACCCGGCTCGACGAGGTGCTCAACGGCCTGAAGGACGCCATCGCCGACGGCAGCCTCGAGGTGTTCCTGTGCAAGAGCTTCCAGAAGTACGCCTCCTTCGGCACCGGCAAGGTCGCCGCCGGCGACCTCACGGTGTTGTCGAAGCAGGACGGCTACGCATCCCAGCGCACGCAGGCTGAGGCGCGGCTGCAGGAGCTCGACCTCGATCTCGCCCGGCATGACGAGGGACAGCTCGTGATACACATGCTCAAGCACGGCAACCAGGACGAGCAGGCGCTGATGCGCAGCGCCTCCGGTAACGCCGAGTTCGTGAACAGGTTCTGCTGGCCGGTCACGCATACGGACCTGGGGTCTCCCTACGTGGACGGCATCCCCCTGCTCCTGCGCTCGAAGCCCGGGGGCGAGATCGCCGCGCTGTTCCAGAAGCTCGCCCTGGTCGACTGGCGCGGCAGCTTCTCGTTCCTGCGGACGTCCTTCGTCGACCTGATCCCGGGGCCGTGGGGAAAACCGACAGAAGGTCAACAAGAGGACTGGTACACGCGCATCAACACCGGCCACGAGTCGAAGCAGGCGATGGTCGAGTACTTCTACGCGCTCGGCCACCTGGCGACCGGCATGCCCCCTGGCGAGAAGAAGCCGACGACGGAGGCCACCCTGACCCTGAAGGGCGTGAAGGACCACTGGAAGGCGCTGGGCGGCGTCAAGGACGAGGACGATGCCGACATCGCGCGGTACCGGGACAGCATCATGGCCTCGTACTGCGCGTTCGCGTGCCAGAACGTGCGGTACAAGCCGGACGTGCTGCCGATGCTCATCGCGTTCTTCGCGAGGCCGACGACCGGCGTCTCGATCGAGACCCGGCGCTATCTCGCCGGCGAGCTGATCGCGATGACGAATTTGACAGGCGTGAAATCCCTCGATCCCGACGCCCTCAGGGTCCTGTGCGGGCAGGCGATAGCGGATTTCACGATCCCGGGCATGGAAGAGCCCGACGCGACCGTCGCCCTGGCGGCGCTGCGTCGCGCGGTGGAGGCCCTCCCCAGCTGGTCGATGAAGCCCTTCGCGCAAGCACTCAAGGACAAGCTCCAGCTCAAGCCCGAGCCCCGCGACGATTCGGAGGAGGAACACCGGATGCGAGATCTCATCGACCGAGCCCTCAAAGCCTGAGGCCGACGGTCGATCACGCTACCCGAGCCCGGGCCGCCCCGCCAGGACATGATCCAGTGCCAGCGCGTCATCGCCCGTCTCGGGGAGCGACCGCTTCGGCGCGAGACAGTACCTGCTCCAGTTGTGCCGGATCGGCCGCGCCGCCCGCCGACAGGACGGTGCCGGTGCGGTCGGTCACCACCACGTACGGCGGCCACGGGATGTCGTTGCGGTCGAAGACATCCGGGTCCACGATCACGGGCAGCCCGGCGCCACCGTACCCCTCCACCGCGCTGACCAGCGCGACCTCCAGGCGATCGGCTGTCGCGACGAACTCCGGCAGCATCGCCTTGCACAACCCGCACGCGGGCGAGACCAACGCGTACATCGTTCGCTCGCCGGCCGGCTCCGGCCTGCCGTTGAGCGCGAAGCGCGTGCCGGGACGCGGCCCGTACGAGGCCCTCTCCGCACGGAGCAGCCGCGCGGGCAGGAAGGCCAGCCCGAGCAGGACCGCCGCAACCGGAAGCTGGACGGGCGCGAACGCGACCGGCCCGGTCAGAGCCGCCGTCACCGCGAGGACCAGCAGCAGGCCGGTACGCAGCAGCGTGCCGGCCCCGACGAGGTCACGGCCGCCGAAGCACCCGCAGTCCACGGCCATCCGGCGCCGCATCACGGAGGCCATGGCCGCCAGGAACGCGGCGAACAGGGCCGCCGCCACCACGGCGCCCCACCGCCGGCCGCCTGGAGCGAGCAGCAGCCCGCCGGCGGCCAGCTCGGCCACGAGCACGCCCACCGCGGCCGGCCCGGCCAGGCTGCCCGGCAGCACCTGGTAGCCCGCCACCGATCGGACGAAGCGGGGCACGTCCCGCAGCTTGACCAGCGCCGCGACCAGCAGCACCGCGGTCACGGCGAGATACGCCGACTCGGCGACGATCATGGCACCGTCTGGTGGTAGGCCGAGGCCTGCAGCTCGTACATGCCGGCGTACTGGCCGGCGCGTTCCATCAGCTCGGCGTGCGTGCCCTGCTCGGCGATCGCGCCGCCGTCGAGCACGTAGATGCGGTCGGCGTAGCGGACGCTGGCCAGCCGGTGGGTGATGAGCACGACGGTACGGCCGGCGGCGTGGCCGCGGATCCGCTCGAACAGGGCGTGCTCGGCACGGGCGTCCAGGGCCGAGGTCGGCTCGTCGAAGATGACCAGCGCGGCATCGTCGCGGTAGAAACCGCGCGCCACGGCGATGCGCTGCCACTGGCCGCCCGACAGGTCGTGGCCACCCCGGAAGCGGCGGTCGAGCAGCGCGTCGTAGCCGTCGGACAGCCGTGCCACCACCTCGTCGGCACCCGCCGCGGCGGAGGCGGCCGCAAGCCGGTCCTCCTCCAGGGGCTGCCCCATGACGATGTTCTCGCGGACGGTGAGCGGCCAGCGCGTGTGATCCTGGGCGATCACGGAGATCCGCCGCCGCAACGCGTCACCGTCGAACGCGCCGAGGTCCACGCCGTCCCAGCGGATCGTGCCCTCCTGCGGCTGGTACAGCCCGGCCAGCAGCTTGGCCAAGGTCGTCTTGCCCGAGCCGTTCTCGCCGACCAGGGCGATGACCTCGCCCTGGCCGACCGTCACGCTGACGCCCGACAGTGCGGGCCGGTCGGCTCCGGGGTAGGTGAACGTGACGTTCTCGGCCGTCAGCAGGCTGAACGGCGCCGGCTCGGCAGGGGTCGCCGGCCGCGGAGGGACGCGCTCCCGGGCGATCTCGCGGAAGGCCAGGTAGTCGCCGAAGTAGAGGCCCGCCTCGTAGAGCCGGTTCATGGTCTGGATCAGGGCGGTGAGCGACACCTGCCCGGTCCTGATCGCCAGCACGGCCGCGCCGGCCACCGACAGCGGGATCACGCCGACGGCCAGCAGCACGCCGAGCACCACGTACACGCCGGCTGTGGCCAGGCCGGTCAGCAGGTCGCCGCCCGCCTTGGTCGCGGCCCGCCGCCGTGCCACGTCGAGTTGAACGTCCTGTTCCAGGTCGGCGACCTTGGCGTACTGGCCGAGCAGGAAGTCCCGGAGCGTGAACGCCCGCACTTCGGCGGCGGGCTGCCGTTCGGCCATCAGGTCCGACAGCATGAACTTGCGCCGCCGCGCGGCGGACAGCCGGTAGAACGCCTGGTAGCCCAGCCGCGCCATGCGTACCGCGGCCCATCCCGCCGGCACGGCGGCGACCAGCAGCAACGGCATGAGGACCGGGTGCAGCAGGCCGAGCGCCACGGCCGAGGCCAGCACGCCCACCGCGCCGGTGACCGCGGCGATCGTCGTCTCCACCACGGTGGCGGTGTCGGGCACGCCGCTGTCGCGGGCCCGGCGCATCGCGTTGTGGAAGTCGTGGTCGTCGAACGCGGCCAGCTCCACCCGGGTGGTCAGCTCGAACAGGCGGGTCTCGGCCAGCCGTTCGACCAGCGGCTTGAGCCGGGCCTGCGCCCATCCGGCACCGGCCAGCAGCGCTCCGCGCAACCCGGTGGCGGCGGCCACGAGCAGCAGCGAGGGCAGCGCGGTCCATACCCGATCGGGTGTGGGACCGGCGGCCAGCAGCGAGGCCAGCACGTCGGAGGTGGCCACCAGGCCGAAGACCGTGAAGACGCCGGCCGCGAGGTTGCCCGCCAGGGCCACGACCGTGTCGCGGGGACTGGCCTCCCACGCCATCCGCAGCGCGGCGGCCACCAAGGACGGCAGCCTGCGGGCGATCGTGCCGAGGGTGGCGGTCAGCAGGTGCTCGTCGTGGCTCTCCCAGTACGCGACCACGAGCCCCGAACGGTCGTCCGGGACGCTCGTCCTGCGTCGGCGACGCCAGAGCCTCACGCGAGGGCGCCGTTCGGAGACGGGCGCGCCAGAGATCCCCCCATCACGCACGTCAATCTAGAAGATCGAACTCTCGCTGTAAAGGCGCATGTAAACACATTTTTGGCTGTTACGGCTACCTCTGGACATGCTTCCGGATATATGCACATAATGCGTCCGTTTGCTTGCGACGCGGGAACATCTAGCCGGTTCCCGGTCGCGGGCGGAGCCCGGGAATGGTGCCTACCGGCGCCATCCCGAGGCTCGGATCCCTACGTCGGCCGCCCATAGGTGGCCAAGGAAGGAGCCCTTATGTCGGTCCTCGCCCTGGAGCCCCGCGACGCCGGAGTCCTGGAGTACGAAGACCTCGCCGTCGACTTCGAAGGCGAGCTGAACAAGCTGCTCCACGGCCCCCAGGCCTGCGTCAACACCTGCAAGCGTACGGTCTGCAGCAGCTTCCCGTGCTGCCCGTCCATAGTGTGAAGCACCTGATCCCACGCGGTCGAGCGTGGTGACGAGAGGTGCTGGGGAAAGGCCGTCGGCGATGCTCTGATGGCCTTTTTCTCATATCAGGCCGATGCGCTCCGTTATCGAGGGATGACCGTGGACTTTAATGTGCTCGACCGCCTTACCCAATTTGCAGAGTCGAATGGTAGGGAAATATACGAGGACGACACGTGGATCAGCGTGCACGATCCTCACCACGACATTCCATTGCAGGGCTGGAAAATCCACATTTCCGCACGTCCCGGCACCCTCAACGACACACTTGACCGCGCGCTGCCGATCCTGGCCGGCACCGGCTGCGCCTTCAAGGTCGCCCGCTCCACCCACAGGCTCATGGAGCTCAACTCCGGTGACGTCGACCCGGGAGCCGTGGGCAAGGCCATGACGGTCTACCCGGAGCAGGACGCGGTGGTCGAACTGGGCCACGCCCTCGCCGACGCCCTGTCCGGGCTGTCGGCCCCGCGCATCGTCAGCGATCGGCGGGTCCGCCCCGATGCTCCGGTGTACTACAGGTATGCCCCGTTCGCCCCGCAGTACCGCGTGGACGAGAACGGCGACTTCGAGCTGATCGTGCTCGGGCCGGACGGCGAGCAACTGCCGGGCGCGGCCGGCCCCGAGTTCACCTGCCCGCCCTGGGCCACCGACCCGTTCCGTCCCACGGAGCCTGCCGGGGCCGGCCCGTCGGAGCCTGACGAACGGCCGTCGCTGGGCACGCTGCCGCCCGCGCCGACAACCGTACAGACAACCGGGCAGGCCGCCGACGGCGGCAGCGGGCGGCTCATCGGCGGCCGGTACCGCGTGACGTCCGGCGTCGTGCGTGGCCCGCGCGGAAACGTCTACCGCGCTACCGACGCCGCCGGGCGGCGGGTCGTGGTCAAGGAGGCCCGCGCGTACGTCGGGGAGAACGTCGAGGGCTGGGACCTGCGGATGTACCTCCGCAACGAGCTGCGCGTCCTGCAGGCGCTCACGGGCGTGGCAGGCGTACCGGAGCCGATCGACCACTTCCGGCACGGCGAGGACGAGTTCCTCGTCATGACCGACGCGGGCAGCCGCGACCTCAACCGATTCGTCGCGGAGAACGGCCTGTTCACCGGGGAGCCCGCCACCGGCGAGCGCGACCTCGGCACACTCGCCGTCCGGCTGCTGGAGGTGATCGACGCGGTGCACGCGCACGGCGTCGTCATTCGCGACCTGTCGCCCAAGAACGTCGTGCTCGGCGAGGACGGCCGCTGCACCCTGATCGACTTCGGCAACAGCAGGTACGACGGGCTGCAGCTGCCCGGCTGGAGCCGCGGCTACAGCGTTCCCGACCAGCACACCGACCGTGCCTCCGTGCCCGCCGACGACTACTTCTCGCTGGGCGCCACCCTGTTCTTCGCGGCCACCGGGATGAACCCGATCATGATCGGCCCGGACCCGGTCCGCAACGTCGAGCGCACGCTCATGTGCCTGGCGGGGATGTTCCCGGACGTCACGACGGGCGTCCTCGGCCTGCTACCCGGCCTGCTGAGCCTCGACCCCGCCGACCGCACCGCCGCCGCCGCCGAGCTCAGATCCGCCCACGGACCGGCTCCGGCGGACCGGCCGCGCCCCGTACCGGCCGTGACCGGCTTCGGCGACGGGCGGCCCGCCACCGAACAGCCGCAGGCGGGACGGTGGAAGCTGCCCTCCCCGCCCAGGCTCACCGGAGAACTGCTGTCCAAGGCGCTCGACCACACCGTGCGCGAGTGCGCGGCCTTCGCCGAGCAGCTGATGGCCGCGCCCGAGGACGCCCGCCGGGAGAGCCCGCCGGTGACCAACGTCTACGGCGGCAGTGCCGGAGTCGGCATGGAACTGCTGCACCACCCGGAGGCCAAGGCCGTGGCCGCCGACCTGGCCCGGTGGACGGCCCGCGTGATGCCGCCCGCCAAGCTCCCGCCCTCGCTGTACTTCGGCCGTACCGGAACCGCGCTGTTCCTGACCGCGGCCCGTCTGAGCGCCGCGCCGGATCTGGCGGCGCCGGCCCCCGTCACCATCGACGGCCCGCAGCGGGCCGACCAGGCACACGGCGTGGCCGGCATCGGCTCGGGCCATCTGGCCCTGGCCGCCCTCGACCCCGGCGATGCCCGGCACCTGCGGATCGCCGCCGAGTGCGCCCGGCTGCTGATCGCCGGTGAGGTCACGCGGTCGCAGGACGCCGTGGCACCCGCCCAGCCCGGCTCCGGCGTGTCGGTCGACACGGCGTACGCCCACGGCGACGCGGGCTGCGCGGACTTCCTGCTCTCCTACCACGCGGCCACCGGCGACCGGGCGGCGGGCGAGGCGGCCCGGGAGCGGCTGGCGGCGCTGGCCGTCCAGGCCGAAGCGCTGATCGGCGAGCTGCACGGCCCGGATGCCCGAGCCATGGGGGCCTCCTGGTGCCAGGGCATGTCGGGCATCACCGGCACGCTGGCCCGCGCGGCCCGCGCGTACGGCGAGGACCGCTACCTGGAGCTGGCCGAGCGGGGCGCGCGGGCGTGCCTGGTCGTCGCCCCGCAAGCCTGGGTGGTCTCCCAGTGCTGCGGCCTGGCGGGCATCGGCGAGGCGCTGATCGACCTGGCGATGGTCACGGGCGATGACGGCTACTGGCGCCACGCCGAGAACATCGCCGAGCAGATGCTGGTACGGGCCGGCGGCGAGCCGGCGCAGCCGGTCTTCCCCGGCAACGACCTCGACAAGGCGGCCTACACCTGGAGCACCGGCACCGCGGGCGTCCTGTCGTTCCTGCGCCGCCTCGACCACCGCTCGGGCACACGGCTGTGGACGGCCGACTGGCAACTGCCCGAATCGGACCGGGCAGCGCAGAACGGGAGAGGGAACTAGAGGACCGCGCCAGCCCCGCCAGATCAGCACTGCCGCGCTGGGGGCAGAGTGAGTGCCGCAGATCCTCGAAGTAGGCGGAGTGGCGGCGACCGGCTTCAGGAGTGCCCGATGATTCGATGTGGCCGGTACGGGGCCTCCAGGCGGGCCGCCTCCTCTTCGCTCAGGGACACCTCCACCGCCGCGATCGCGTCGTCCAGATGACCCACCTTGCTCGCCCCGACGATCGGCGCGCTCACCCCAGGTCTCCCGAGCAGCCATGCGAGCGCAAGCTGCGCCGGAGGCAGTCCTCGTTCGTCGGCGACCGCGCGCAACACGTCGACGACGTCGAAGTCCGCGTCCTCGTACATGCTGTCGGCCAGCGGGTCGCTGCCGGATCGGACCGTGCGCCGCCGGCCGTCGCGATGGCGGCTCCCGGCGAGCAGTCCGCGTGCCAGCGGGCTCCACGGGATGGCGCCCACCCCCTGGTCCAGGCAGAGCGGGAGCATCTCTCGCTCCTCCTCCCGGTACACGAGGTTGTAGTGGTTCTGCATCGACGCGAATCGGGTCCAGCCGGACGCCTGAGCGGTGTGCTGCGCCTTGGCGAACTGCCAGGCGTACATGCTGGAGGCGCCGATGTAACGCGCCTTGCCGGCCCGCACCACGTCGTGCAGGGCCTCCATGGTCTCCTCGATCGGCGTCTCGTCGTCCCAGCGGTGGATCTGGTACAGATCGACGTAGTCGGTTCCGAGCCTGGTCAGCGAGGCGTCGATGGCAGACAGCACGTGTTTGCGGGACAGCCCTCGGTCGTTCGGGCCCGGCCCCGTCGGGAAGTAGACCTTCGTGGCGAGAACGTAGTCGTCGCGGCGGGCGAAGAGCTTGCCGAGCAGCCGCCCGGTGATCTCCTCGCTCACGCCGTCGGAGTACATGTCGGCGGTGTCGAAGAACGTCACACCGGCCTCGACCGCGCGCCGCACGATCGGCTCGGCCGCGTCCTCGCGCAGCATCCACTCCCGGGCACCCGGATCGCCGTACGTCATCATGCCCAGGCAGATCCGGGAGACCTGCAGTCCTGACGAGCCCAGCTTCACGTATTGCATGTCGTCCTACCTTCCTGTGAGAGCGCGGTCTTCACCGCGGAGGCTGAACGTTCCCGATGGAGCGGCGAACACGCAGGCGACGAGAATGGCGGCGGCTACGAGTGCCAGAAGGTTGCGTGCCGTACGGGCATCGAGCGGGGTGAGCCCGGCGAACAGGAGCACGGCGAAGGCCGGACCGAGGTGGTGGAAGGCGGCGCTCCCGATGAAGTAGGTCCGTGGGAGGCGCCGCGGACAGGACGGCGCGAGGGCCGATAGGCGGCATGACCCCCATCGTCGGCCAACCCGTAATTTAGGAGAATGGCGAATCGAAAGATCAGACCCGAGCGGGCATACGAATCCAAGGGGATCGACGCCCTCGACCTTCGTATCCTCGCCGAGCTGCAGGTCGACGCCAGAGTGAGCTTCGCCGAGCTGGGCCGCCGGGTCGCCCTGTCGGCCCCCGCGGTGGCCGACAGGGTGCAACGGCTGGAGGAGACCGGAGTGATCACCGGCTATCACGCCGAGGTCGACCCGCGGGCCCTGGGCTTTCCGGTCACCGTGATGGTTCGCATCCGCCCGGCGATCCGGGAGCTGCACCGCGTCTCCAAGATCGCCCAGGAAGTTCCCCAGATCGTCGAGTGCTACCGGATGACCGGCGACGACTGTCTCTACTTCACGATGCACCTGCGGGCGGTCGACGAGCTCGAACCGATCCTCGATTTGTTCACCCCGTACGGTCACACGACCACGTCTCTCATCCACACCGCGCCCGTACCGCGCCGCCCCCTGCCCCTGGAGTGATGCTCGGGCGGAGGGCCGGCGGCCCGCAAGCGTCAGGGGCTCCGAACCTCGCCTTGACCACTCCTCACGATCTGGGAACCGCGCTGCTGGACTTCGAGCCCGAGGTGAGCGGCTTTTCCGGGCAGCCGATGCAGCTGTTCGGCATGGATGATCGCGGCGCGTGGAAGGCCACGCCGAACCTGTTTGTCCGCCGGGTGGACGGCTCGGCGACGGTGATGGAGGTCAAGAACCCCGGCCGGTTGAACGACGCGAAGGTGAGGACGACCGCCGAGCGGGTCTCGGCCTGGTCGTACGTGTCGACGTCAGCGCCGCCCTGGTCAGGCGGTCTCGGGCACTCATTGAGCTCGATGCCGCGGGGTTGACGAAGGAGTCCCGCCATGGTGTTGAGCGAGCGGGGTGACAGGCGGGCGGCGATGGTCTCCGCGGCAGCTCCGGCGCTGCTGGCCACGTCATCCTTCAGCAGCACGAGCGCGTGATCAAGGGGTGAGCCCCTTCTTGTCGTTCCGGTGGTGCCCAGGCCCCGCCGGGTTCGGGTCAATTGACCGGGCACCGATGATTTCCGGGCGGCAGTGCCGTCTAAAGCATTAGCGACAGGCCACAGACGCCGCGGCCACGCGAGCGCTGCGGCCGGGGACACGCCCGTCCCTCTAGCAAGCACGTCCCCAGACGACCCAAGACCACGGAGATTTGACCATGCGGAAGCTGATAGCAACAGTGTTCAACTACTCCCTCGACGGCCTCCTCGCCGACGAGGGCACCGAGTTTTGGAAGTTCTGCTTCGACCTGCCCGAAAACCGTCAGCCCGACGCCCCGGCGCACCTCGACTTTCTCCAGAGCGCCTACGCGCACGTCATGGGCCGCACCGCCTACGAGGGCATCGCCGGGGGCATGACAACCTCCACCGACCACCCGTTCGCCGACATCCTGAACGCCGCGCGCAAGGTCGTCTTCTCCCGGACCCTGGAGACGGCCGACTGGGCCAACACCACCATCGCCGCTGGTGACACGACAGAAGAGATCGACAAGCTCAGGCTGGGCGGCGACGGACACATCGTGGTCTGGGGCGGCGTCAGCCTCTGGCGGTCGCTCATGCGGCTCGACCTGATCGACGAGTTCCAGGTGAGCATGTTCCCCTACGTCGCAGGCGAGGGCACCCGGCTGTTCGACGGCGTCCCCAAGTCCTACCAGCTCGACCTGGTCTCCAGCACCGCCTCCAGCAACGGGATCGTATATCTGCAGTACCGGCGACACCGCTGACCCAGCGGCCGCTACCGTGGGGGCGTTGCCTCCGGGTACTGCTACTTCTCACCGACATTCCGGGCCCGATCAGCTCTCGAGCGCTGTCCAGACCAACCGACGAACAGGCTCACCGCACACCACTCCCGTGGACGCAACCCCCGCCGGCACCGCGCCCCTCGTGTGCCGGCGGGCTACCGGTGTCCCGGACGCACTCAAGCCGGCGCCGGCCCCCTGCCATGGAGGTCGCGGTTCACGCCTGGCTTGTCGGCGCGATGCCGGGGCGAAAGGGCGGCGATAGCCGGCCGGGCGAGGCTCGGTTCGAGCTCCGAGCCTGACGCCACCGCCGCGACAAGGAGAGAACGTGGCTGCTGCCCGGCGAGATGGTACGCCGCCTCCAGGAGGAGACGACCATGCTGACGGCGGCCAACACCCGCCGCATCGACATCCGCGTGGCCGTGACCGGCAACACGCCGCGGCGGCTGGGCAGCCTGCCGAACTTGCTGTTCGCCTCGCACAGCACGTTGTTCACCGCGCTCTACCATGTGCCGGCGTTCCGCGGGCTGCTCGGCAACATCGCCGGCGCGCCGGTGTTCGACTGCGCCTACCCGGACGAGCAGATCACCGGCACCCATCAGACCCAGGTGGGCGACACGCATGGCTGGCACTGGGGCGACCACGAGTTCGCCTGGATCTTCATCTCCGAGGCGCCGGCCCCCGAGCACGAGAGCGGAGAGTCGTACTTCTTCAAGACCGACACCACCCTGCACCGCACGATGCCCATCCAGACGGACGGCATCACCCGCTCGATCGTGAACCTCACCTACTCCGGCGTCTCCGACCTGCTGACCGAGAAGACCTACGAGACCACCGACGCCGGCTACCTCGACTGATCATCCAACCGCCGCCCGGCCCGGTCGATCACGGTGGCTCGACCGGGCTCGTCGGGTGGCTCCCGTCAGGCGAGGTCGAACCGGTCGAGTTCCATGACCTTGGTCCAGGCTGCCACGAAATCGGTCACGAACTTGTCGCGGGCGTCCTGGCCGGCATAGACCTCCGCGAGGGCTCGTAGCTGGGAGTTGGAGCCGAAGATGAGGTCGACCGCGGTGGCGGTCCACTTCACCTCATCGGTGGCCACGTCGCGGATCTCGTACACATGCTCCTCGGAGTCCGATGCCTTCCACCGGGTGCCCGGGGAGAGCAGGTTGGTGAAGAAGTCGTTGGTGAGCACGCCGGGCCGGTCGGTGAGAACGCCGTGCCGGGTACCGCCGAAGTTGGCTCCGAGGGCACGCAGGCCGCCGATCAGGACGGTCATTTCGGGCGGGGTCAGGTTGAGCATGTAGCCACGGTCGACGAGCAGCACCTCCGGTTGGGTCTTCTCGCCGGAACGCCGGTAGTTGCGGAACCCGTCGGCCCGCGGCTCGAGGACCCGGAAGGACTCGACGTCGGTCTGCTCCTGAGTGGCGTCGGTGCGGCCCGGCCGGAACGGCACTGTCACTGCCACGCCGGCCTCGCGTGCCGCCTTCTCAACGGCGGCCGAGCCGGCCAGCACGATCAGGTCGGCGAGCGAGATCTTCGCGCCGCCGGCCTCGTTGAAAGCGCGCTGGATGCTCTCGAGGATGTCCAGGACCGTCGTGAGTTGCTCGGGCTGGTTGACCTCCCAGCCGCGCTGCGGTTCGAGACGGAGCCGGGCGCCGTTGGCGCCGCCGCGCTTGTCGGTGGAGCGGAAGCTCGCGGCGGAGGCCCAGGCGGTGGAGATCAGTTGGGCGGTCGTGAGGCCGGACTCCAGGACCTTCGCCTTGAGAGAGGCGACGTCGGCGTCACCCACGAGTTCGTGGTCGACGGCCGGCACCGGGTCCTGCCACAGCTGAGGCTCGGCGACCCACGGTCCGAGGAAACGGCTGACCGGACCCATGTCGCGGTGCAGCAGCTTGTACCAGGCCTTGGCGAAGGCCAACGCGAACTCGTCGGGGTGCTCCAGGAAACGCAGAGAGATCTTCTGGTACGTCGGGTCGACGCGCAGTGCCAGGTCAGTCGTGAGCATCGTCGGCTTGTGCTGCTTCGACGGGTCGTGGGCGTCCGGGATGATCGCCTCGGCGTCCTTCGCGACCCACTGCTTCGCGCCGCCGGGGCTCGTGGTGAGCTCCCACTCGAAGCCGAAGAGGATCTCGAAGAAACGGTTGCTCCACTGCGTCGGCCGGTCGGTCCACGTCACCTCGAGGCCGCTGGTGATCGCGTCACCACCCTTGCCCGTGCCGTAGCTGCTCAGCCAGCCCAGGCCCTGCGCCTCCAGCGGCGCGGCCTCGGGCTCCGGCCCCACGTGGTCGTCCGCGATGCCGGCACCGTGGGTCTTGCCGAAGGTGTGGCCGCCGGCGATGAGAGCGACAGTCTCCTCGTCGTTCATCGCCATCCGTCCGAAGGTCTCGCGGATGAAATGCGCCGCGGCAGCCGGGTCGGCGTTGCCGCGGGGACCCTCCGGGTTGACGTAGATGAGACCCATCTCGGTCGCGCCGAAGTGCGGCACCATCTCGGTGTCGGTGACGTAGCGCTCGTCGCCGAGCCAGGCGTCCTCCGGACCCCAGAAGATCTCCTCTGGCTCCCAGACGTCCTCGCGGCCGAAGCCGAAGCCGAAGGTCTTGAAACCCATCGACTCCAGGGCGACGTTGCCGGCGAGCACGAGCAGGTCGGCCCACGAGATCTTCTGGCCGTACTTCTGCTTGACCGGCCACAGCAGCCGGCGGGCCTTGTCGAGGTTGGCGTTGTCGGGCCAGCTGTTGAGCGGGGCGAAACGCTGAGCGCCGTCGCCGGCCCCGCCGCGACCGTCGTGGATGCGGTAGGTGCCCGCGGCGTGCCAGCTCATCCGGATCATGAGACCGCCGTAGTGGCCGAAGTCGGCCGGCCACCAGTCCTGCGAGGTGGTGAGCACCTCGATGATGTCCTGCTTGAGGGCCTCGACGTCGAGCTTCTCGAACTCCTTGGCGTAGCTGAAACCCTCTGCCAGCGGGTTGCCCTTGGACGAATGCGCGCGCAACACCGAGAGGTCGAGCTGGTTGGGCCACCAGTCCCGGTTCGTGCGCGGCCGACCGCCGGTCTTCGGAGTCGGCGAGTCGATTGCCGGGTTCTCGCTCTCGCTGCCATGCGCGGTCACGGAGTCCTGCGCGAGCGGGTAGCCGGCCGCCGCCTTCCGATCCACGCCCTGCGCGCTGGAGGGGGCGTTGTCCTGGGTGTCGCTCATCTGCTTCCTCCGAACTTCCGGATCACCGGGCAATGCGTCTGGCCACACAGTCGGGGCAGGTGGACCAGCGGGCTCGATGCGCCGCACCGAACCGGCGTTGGTCCGCGCGTGATCGCGGAGCGCGGCGAGCGCTGTCAACCGCCCGCAGTGGTGTGCCCCAGATTTGGAGCTACTAACGCGCTGGGGAGTCGTCGCCGGCGGATAAGCGCGCAGGCCGAGCGGAGGAAGGCTTCGTGGATGCCGGTGCGGACCTCCCAGCCGATCTGGTTTGCCGGTTTGCCGAAACAGCAACGTTATTCGCGGCGTCCCCGCCACCGAGCCATGATTGCCGCCTGCATCCTACGGTCCGCCATCCCCAGCATCAGCTGTTGCGCGCCTATACAGAACCGACAAACCCGGAGAATTCATGTCACAGCCTTCTCGCACCACCAACGTCACACACCGGCTGGTTTCCACTCCCGCCGGCAGGACGCATCTTGTGGAGCAGGGTGCCGGGCCGCTGGTGCTCCTGGTGCACGGGTTTCCGGAGTTCTGGTACTCCTGGCGCCATCAGCTCCCGGCGCTGGCCGCGGCCGGTTACCGCACGGTCGCCATCGACGTCCGCGGCTATGGACGCTCCTCCAGGCCCTCACCGGTGTCCGCGTACCGGATGCTCGAACTGGTCGAGGACAACGTCGCGGTCGTGGAAGCGCTCGGTGCGGAAACCGCGGTGATCGTCGGGCACGACTGGGGCGCGACCATCGCCGCGAACTCCGCGCTCACCAGGCCGGACGTCTTCCGGGCGGTCGGACTGCTGAGCGTTCCCTACACGCCGCCCGGCGGGCCGCGCCCCAGCGAGGTCTTCACCCAGATGGGCGGGCACGAGGAGTTCTACGTGTCCTACTTCCAAGCCCCCGAGCGGGCCGAAGCGGAGATCGAACCAGACGTCCGCGGTTGGCTCGCGGGCTTCTACGCCGCTCTGTCCGCCGACACCATGCCCGCACCCAGTGCCCCGGACCCGCACTTCGTCAGCCGCGGCGGGACATTGCGTGACCGGTTCCCGGCCGGTCGGCTGCCCGCCTGGCTCAGCGAGGACGACCTCGCCGTCTACGCCGAGGAGTTCGAGCGGACCGGCATGAGCGGGGCGCTCAACCGCTACCGGAACATGGACCGGGACTGGGAGGACCTCGCCGCCTTTCACGGCAAGCCCATCATCCAGCCGTCCCTGTTCCTCGGCGGAGCTCTGGACGCCTCCACCACCTGGCTGACCGAGGCGATCCAGGCATATCCTGTGACCTTGCCCGGTTTGGTCGCCTCACACGTTCTCGACGGGTGCGGCCACTGGATCCAGCAAGAGCGCCCAGACGAGGTCAACCGGATTCTCACCGGTTGGCTCGCCTCCCTTCCGGTCTGAGCACCGGGAATCACCGAACTGGTCGCGGCCGCAGCATTCCCGTCCCTGGGAAAGCTCCGGAAACGGTAAGGAAACAAGCGCTGCTCTATTACTGATCCGCATGACGTACCGAACTTCACTGACGGCGCTGGCCCTGGCGCTGGCGGGGTTGGTGCCGCATCCTTCCGCGGCGAGCGCCACCTCGAACCCCGACGTGTCTTCCGTGCAGTGGAAATCCTGCCCGACCTACACCGATGAGGTGATCCGCGGCCTGGGTGTGGCGGAGGACAAGGTCGCGGCCTTCCGCTCCTTGATGAAGCGCCTGGAGTGCGGGACGGTCAGCGTTCCGCTGAACCACCGTGACCCCGACGGGCGGAAGATCGACATCGCGGTGACCCGGCTGGCCGCCACGGACGAGGCCCACCGGCTCGGCGCCGTCGCCGTACTGCCGGGCGGGCCGGGCAACAGCGGATACCTGGACCCGGTCCTGCGGGCCGCGCTCAGGAACGAGGAGATGGCCGGGCTCAACGAGCGGTACGACATCGTCGGCTTCGACCCGCGCGGCGTCGGGTACAGCACCAAGGTCGCCTGCCCCTTCTCGCCGCCTGGCCCGCAGGAGCCCGGCGCGCTGACCAAGGAGACGGCCAGGAAGATCTACGACGCCCAGGTCGCCTCCAACGAGAAGTGCGGACGCTCCGACCCCGCCTTCCTCGGACAGCTCACCACCGAGAACGTGGCCAAGGACCTGGATTCGGTACGGACCGCGCTGGGCGAGCGCAGCCTCAACCTGCTCGGCTTCTCCTGGGGCACCTATCTGGGCATGGTGTACCGCAGCCTGTTCCCCGGGCACACCGGACGGGCCTTCCTGGACAGCGTGGCGCCGCCGTGGACCCGTATCGACGAGCACGCCAAGGGCGCCGCGGAGGCGGCCGAGCGGAACTTCGGGCGCATGGCCGCCTGGCTGGCCCGCCGCGACGGGACCTACGGTCTCGGTGCCACCGCTCGGCAGGTGCGCGAGGAGGTGGCGAAGCTGGTCCGCGCGTACGACAAGAGCCCCAAGACCTACACCGACCTGCAGCGGCCCGTCGACGGCTCGGCCGTCGCCGACCTGGCCAGGCGCAACTCGACCGAGTGGGTACGCGCGGGCAAGGCGCTGGCCGAGCTGCGGACGGCGACGGGCACCACCGCCCCGGCCACCGTCAAGGAGCTGCTCGGCGCGCCGATGATGGGGCCGTCCGTTCCCGGCGCGCCCGAAACGCTGAACATGACCATGAACTTGGCCGTCGCGTGCAACGAGGACAGCAGCCGGGCCGGTTTCGACACCGCCTGGCGTCAGTACCAGCAGCTCGTGAAGCGCCATCCGGCGACCGGCCGGGCCTGGGGAGTGCCTGCCATGTGTCCCGGCTGGCCGCTGCCGGTGCAGCAGGCCACGTTGAAGCGGGGCAGCGGGTCGCTGGTGCTGGCGGGGCACCTGTACGAGTTCATGTCGGCCTACGACTGGACGCTGCAGACGCGGCGCGCCATCGGCGGCAGCGTCTACACGGTCGCCGACGACGTGCACGTGTCAACCACCCGGGTGCCCAAGTGCGCCGCCGACGTGGTGCGGTACTTCGAGACGGGCCGTATCGGCAAGGGCTGCGAGGGTAGCCCGATCCCGAGCTGACCACCGCTCCCCCGGCCCGGGCGCAGCCGGTTTGCGGGGTGATCAGGCCGCTGCCCTGCTCAGGATGTCTCGCCGCACCGGTGCTGACCCGTCGGCGCGCACCCGAGCCTACGGTTTGCGGCCGGGCAGCAAACGCAGCGTGCAGGCGCGCTCGAACCGGGCGTCGATCGACGTCCACCGTTCGACCGCATCCGCCAGCGCGTCGCGGTCGCCGTGCAGGATCCCGTGGGTACGGGCCAAGCAGGCGGCCGCCCAGTCGTTCTGTTCGGCGTACGGAATGGCGGCGGCGAGCCGTTCGGCCGCGTCGGGCAAGCCGGCCACGACCGCCAGCTCGGCTCCGGCGGCGCGCGCGTAGGCCTCGTACCAGCGCACGGCGAAGGGGGCGAAAGCGCGCTCGACCAGTGCGGCGGCCTGATGGTGGGCACGGGTGTGGACGGCGACCCTGGCGTCGACGAAGGCGGCGAAGGGGGCCAGGACCGGCGAGGAGGCCGCGTCCTCCATCCTGGCCATCTCCAGCGCGCGCGAGCGCCAGAGGTCGAACTCGCCGGTGCCCGCCAGCCCGTGGGCGAGCGCCGCGGCGGCGATCGCGGTCGACATCCAGGCGCTGCGCGGGCTGCCTGCCTGATGCCAGGCCTCCCACATGGCGGGCGCCTGCTGGAAGACCTCCGGGAAACGACCGCTGAGGGCGAGCGGTCTGATGGTCTTGGGGATGGACAGGTAGGGGTGTTCGCCGATGGGGTCCTCGCGCTGAGCGCGGTCGGCGACGGCGAGCGCGGCCGGCAGGTCGCCGACGCACAGCTCCGCCCGCGCGGCGGAGTGGAAGGTGTCGACGATCTCGGCCGCGGCGGACGGCTCGTGTGCCGGCAGGTGCTCGATGAGCGTGAGCCGCTCCCGGCAGATCCGCTGGACGGCGCGCATCCGGCCGGCTCGCGCGTACGCGCGGGTGAGCACGTCCAGCGCGCTCAGGAGGACGATGACGTCGCCGCACTCACGGGCGGCCTCGACGGCGGAACGGGCGAGTTCGAGGCCGCTCTGGTCCCAGGCCCGCGCGATCGCCACCAGCGCCGCGGTGCGCGAATCGGCAGGGGCGGCGCCGACGGTCGCCTTGTCGATCAGCGCCGGCAGGTGTTCGGACATCGGGTCGCGGTCGTGCGCGCCTCTGTAGCGGTGGGTGACCACGAGGGCGGAGGCGAGCGTGGCGGCGCGCAGGCCGGCGGCTTCGGCCTGGCCGGCGTCATCGGTCTGGTCGGAAGGTTCAACCTGGTCGGCGGGTTCGGCCTGGTCGGCGGCGCGCATCAGCAGGCGGAAGGCCAGTCGGCCGTCGGCGATCGAGACGGCCGTGGCGGCGGCGCTCAGGAGGTCCGGGTGGCCGTCCGCGGCGTCGCGGGCCCGGTCGGCGGCGGCCAGGTAGTGGCCGATCGCCTCCCGATGGAAACGCCGGGCGAACGTCAGATGCGCCAGCGACCTGGCCAGGCGATGAGCCTGCCGGTCCGGTACGGCGGGCGTGTCGGCGAGCGTGGCCCGCAGATCATCGGCCACCAGGTCGAACTGCGGCGCCCAGTTGCCGTCGAGCCGTGATTCCAGCGTCGCGGCCGTGCCCGCGGCCCAGCGCAGCCGGAGTTGGAGCGTCTCCCGAGTCTCGCCGCTGTCCGCGAGCCGGTCGGCGGCGAAGGCTCTGATGGTCTCCAGCAGCCGCCACCGGCCACCGCCCACCACCCCGAGCAGGCTCTTGTCGGCCAGCCGGCCGATGACGTCGGCCGTCGCGCTGGGCGGCGTGTCCGGCATGAGCGCCGTGGCCGCCGCCAGGTCGAACCCGCCCGCGAACACCGCCAGGCGGCGAAGCAGCGCGCGTTCCTCCTCTTCCAGCAGGTCGTAGCTCCAGCCGATGACCGCGCGCAACGAGCGGTGCCGGGGCGGCCTGCCGCGCGCGCCCGACAGCAGCCGAAGCCGGTCCTGCAGCCCCACCCGCAGGGCGTCGATGCCCAGTACGGCGACCCGCGAGGCGGCCAGCTCGATCGCCAGCGGCAAGCCGTCGAGCCGGGCGCACACCTCGGTGATGACCGCGGGCTCCGCGGCGAACCCTGGATCGATCGCGCGTGCCCGGTCCAGGAACAGCGTCTCGGCCTCCCCCGCCAGCGGCGGCACCGTGATGACCCGCTCGCCGGGCAGGCCCGGCCGTTCCCTGCTCGCGATCAGTATCCCCGCCTGGGGGCAGTCCGAGCGCAGTCTCTCCACCAGGTCGCCGACCTCGTCCAGCAGGTGCTCGCAGTTGTCGAGGACCAGCAGCGACCGTCCCAGCGCGAGCCGCTCGCCGACCACGCTTTCCAGCGGCTGGGGAAGGCGCTCGGCCAGGCCCAGCGCGTCGGCCACGGTTCGCAGGACGAACCCCTCGCCGACCGGGGTCAGATCGATGAACGCCCCGCCGGCGGGGAACGACGCCGAGGCCGCCTGCGCCAGCACGGAGGCCAGCCGGGTCTTGCCGACGCCGCCGGGCCCCACCAGGCAGACCGGCGCGGCGTGTGTCAGCGCCGCCAGCGCCTCCTGCCGCTCCTGCCGTCGTCCGATGAAGGACGTGTGGCTGACCGGGATCCCCTCAACGTGCCCGGGCCTGGCCGAAGGGGACGGCTGATGCCCGCTCAGGGCCACCAGAGCCGCCCTGTTGGCCACCCCGTACTTGCGCAGCAGCGAGGAGACGTGACTTTCCACGGTACGGACCGAGATCTGCAGCCGGTGGGCGATCTGCGCGTTCGTCAGGTGCTCGGCCAAGCCCGCCAGCACCTCGGCCTCGCGGGGCGAGACCTCCCGCGGCTCGCCAGGGACCATACGGCCCATTGTGGCGTACGTGCTTCTCGGCGGCGAATCAGTGTCGGCTCCGTAGCAGTCGGGTGATCTTCACGGATGTCCCGGTACGGCCTGGCGGGCCAGAGTTGCCGGCAACAGCGGGAAGCCCCAGGAAACGAGGAATGTCGATGAGGAAGATCGTCGCGGAGCTGTTCTCGTCGCTGGACGGGGTCGTCGGATCGCCGGATCAGTGGCACGGCCCCTTCCATGACGAAGAGATGGAGCAGCAGATCGAGGCGCACCTGGTCGCCGCGGACACCATGCTGCTCGGGCGGCGCACCTACGAGGAACACGTCGGCTACTGGCCCACGGCGACCGGTGGGCTCGCGGATCGGATGAACGACATCCGCAAGGTCGTCTTCTCCGCCACACTGCCCGCGCTCGAGTGGCGCAACTCCACGCTGGTCAGCGGCGACGCCATCGAGGAGATCACGCGGCTCAAGCGGGAGCCCGGCAAGGACATCGTGGTCACCGGCAGCGTCACCCTGGTCCAGGATCTGCTGCGCGCCGGCCTGCTCGACGAGCTACGGCTGCTGGTCGACCCGGTCGTCGTCCGCGCGGGCAGGAAGTTGTTCGAGGACGACGGCGACCGGCTGACCTGCACGCTCCTGGCCTCGCACAGCTACCGGACCGGCACCGTCTCGGCCACGTACGCGGTGGCCGGATGACCCGCCGGCCCACATTCCGGCCGCCGAGCAGGCGGTCGGGCGCGATCCTGGACGGCATGGGCGCGTGAGCAGCAGCACCGAGTACGACCGCGCGGCGCCCGGGAATCCCAGGCCGGCCGTTGCCAGGTGGGCCTCCGGCGATGGCGGGCGGGCGGGCGGTATGCGAGTCAGATTGCGGATGTCGCGAGCGTTTTGATCGTGAAGTCGATGGCCGTGGCGAGCCGTTGGGGGTCATGTCCGGCCCGTTCGCGTACGCGCAGTCCGAGCACCGTCGTGAACAGCACCTCCACCGCGGCGTCGACGTCCAATGCGGCGGGCAGGTCGCCGTCATGGATGCCGCGGCGTAGCAGTGACGCCAGGGTTTCCCGGGTGACTTCGAACGCGGCCTCGGTCCTTCGCCGGACCTCGGCGTCGGTGGTGCCGAGTTCGGCGGCCGTGTTGACCACGAAGCAGCCCAGCCCCGCCTCGTGGCTGATCATCCAGATCAGCCACTCCCGCAGGATCTCGAGGCTGGGACCGGGGGCGGTCAGCTGCTCTTCGGCTTGGGTGGACTCGGTCGCCCGATAGTGGTCCAGCGTCCGCAGGAACAGCGTGTGCTTGTCGTCGAAGGTCCGGTACAGGCTGCTCTGCTTGAGCCCGAGCTCGGAGCCCAGGTCGCGGACCGACGTGGCGTGGTAGCCACGACGCCAGAACAGGCGGGTCGCCCTGGCGATCACGTCCTGCTCGTCGAACTCCCTCGGCCGTGCCATGGCCGCCACTCTACCAACGTTGTGGAGCGATCGCTCCCGTATTAGGGTGTGTCGTCGTATGGGAGCGATCGCTCCCATACGAGAGGAGAGTTACGACGTGACGGCAACGCACCCCACGACGACCGGGCGAGACCCGTCGGCGAGGAACCATTGGATCGCGGTGTCCGCCGTGGCCTTCGGCACATTTCTCCTGGTGACGGCCGAGCAGCTCCCCATCGGGCTGCTCACCCCCGTCGGATCGGCGCTGTCGGTGTCCGAGGGCGCGGCCGGGTTGATGGTCACCGTCCCCAGCATCGTCGCCGCCGTCGCGGCGCCGGTCGTGCCGGTGCTCGTCGGCAGGCTGGATCGCAGGCTCCTGCTCGTCGCCTTGATGGGACTCATGACGCTCGCCAACCTGGCCTCCGCCCTGGCCCCGGACTATCCGCTGCTGATCGCCGCCCGCGTGCTGGTCGGGGTGGCGATCGGCGGGTTCTGGGCCATCGCCGGCGGTCTGGCCGTACGGCTCGTCGCCGCCTCGCACGTACCGCGGGCCACTGCGATCGTCTTCGGTGGCGTCGGGGCCGCGAACGTGTTCGGCGTCCCCATCGGCACGATGATCGGCGGGCTGGCGAGCTGGCGGATCGCGTTCGGCGCGCTGAGCGCCCTCGCGCTCGCCGTGCTGGTCGCGTTGCTGGCCGTGCTGCCACCGTTGACGGCGGCTCAGCCCGTCGGCCTGCGGCGGCTGGCCGGCCAGTTCCGCAACCAGGGCGTCCGGGTCGGCATCCTGGCGACGTTCCTGATCGTGACCGGCCACTTTTCGGCCTACACGTTCATCGGTCCCGTGCTGCGGGACCTGTCCGGCATCGACGAGCAGCTCGTCGGGCCGCTGCTGTTCGGATTCGGCGTGGCGGGCATCGTGGGGAACTTCGTCGCGGGCGCCGTCGTGGCGAAACGGCTCCATCGCACGGTCCTCGTCATCGCCGTCACCCTGGGGGTGACCGTGCTGCTCTATCCCGTGGCAGGGCTCACCGGCGCGGGCGGGGTGACGCTGCTCGTCGTCTGGGGCCTGGTGTACGGCGGGGTCTCCACGAGCCTCCAGACGTGGATGATCAAGGTCGCGCCGCAGGCGGTCGAGGAGGCCTCCGCGCTGTGGGTGGCGGTGTTCAACCTCTCGATCGGCCTCGGCGCGCTGGCCGGCGGCACGATCGTCGACGCCCTGCCGCTCCAGGGCATCCTATGGCTGGCCGGCGTTCTCGTCCTGGTGGCCGGGCCGGCGGTGTGGAGCGCACGCCGGAACGCGAGCCTTGGATGACCCGCGGAACGACGACGCCCGGCCGGCGGCGATCAGCGATCGTCAGCCGGCCGGGCGCCAGGAGGAAGTGCTACTGCGGGGCGTCGAAGGTCCACTCGGCGCGGGCGCCCGGACCCACGGCGAGGGTCGAACGTCCGATCCGCTCCTCGTGCCGGGTCTCCACGGCGCGGTTGAGCGACATGGATACCCGCTTCAGGCCCGCCTGCTCACGCGCGACGGAGTCGAGCTGGATGGTGGTGCCACCGCCGGTCGCGATGGCGCCCTTCCCGACGGTCTCGACCTCGAACCCGCCGGCTCGCAGCACCGGCAGCGCGATGGCCAGGTCCCGCGCGGTGACACCGATGCGGATGTAGGTGATGTCCCGCATCAGGCGGTCCTGGTAGGTGTCGGGCAGGTAGCGCTCCCGGCTGACGTCACCGGGGTAGCTCTCCGGCTCGGTCTGGCTGCGCGGGTCGGCGAAGTACTCGGGGAAGTACTCCATCGCCCACGGGTCGAAGGCTTCGTACTGGGCGGAGGTGGTGCGGATGGTGTCGAACCACGGGATCGGGACGCCATCTCCGAAGTCACGCGTCTGGCGGTATTCGGCCGGGTCGGAGACGCCCTGGGCCTTCAGCTGCGCGGTCACCTTGGCCAGGTCGCCGGAGCGCTCGGTCGAGACGGCCAGCCCGGCGGAGCCGAAGAGAGCGTCCTGGCCGAGCAGGTCGCCCTCGCCGAACAGCTCCATGTAGGTCTCGCGGCCCTTGAGGTAGCGGCCCTTCCAGGTCAGGCCGCCACCGGTCGTGGTCCGGACCTCGAAGTTGGCGAACTCGCGCAGGTAGGCCGAGTTCTCGACGGCGTCCGCCGTCTCGCGGTCCACCACGCTGTAGGCGTGGTTGTAGAACAGCAACTGCCCCTGGGATGACACGCGGGCTTCCTCGGCCTGGGCCGTCCCCACGCCCCCGGCGATCGCGACGGTGCAGGTCGCGGCCAGAGCAGTGATCATCCGTAATGTCCGGCGAATCAGCATGGAAGTGATCTTAAGGCGGAGATGATCACCTTCACTGTCGTTTTGACAGGACCCGAACTGGATTTGTGGCGATCTTATAGTGGCCGTGTAGCGAGCCGTCCCGTCGTCCGCGCACCTGCGCGCGCGGGCCACCCGCGCAGGTGCGCGCCACCGATCCGTACCCGGCGCTTTCAGAACTCGATGAAGCCGTACAGCGCGAGATGGTTCGACTTCGTGCTGCTCACCGTGTGGTCGACGCTCGACGACCGCACGGTGCCCTTGACGAAGAGGTAGTCGATCTTCCTGGAACCGGAGGTCGTCTTCGCTCCGTAGCCGGTCATCCCGAAGCCGCCGAGGGTCGTGGCGGCGATGTTCGTACGATTCGCGTCGATCCCGATCACGCGGATCGTCGACGCGTTCATGAGGCTCGTGGCGTCCGCGCCGACGTGGATGCCGGAGTTCGCGATGCCCGTGTCACCCGCTCCCGCGCAGGCGTTCGCGCCGTTCTGTTCCGGGAGGTGCATGGTCGCGGCGAAGACCGTCGTCCCGGTTTCCTTGATCGTGAACTTCGCCGCGATGGCGCTCGTGCGCTTCCATTTGTACTGGTTGGTGGTGCCGTCGTCGCTGTCCGGCGGCTTGTACAGCGTGCAGCCGGCCCCGCCGGCGTACGAGGTCCCGGGCTTCAACCAGCCCGCGCTCCAGTACTTCGAGATGTCGCCCGCCGCGAGGCCCAGCGTTCGGGTGTTGTAGATGATCGCGTTGGTCTGCCGCTTCTTCAGGTCGCCGAGCGACTGCTGGCTGCACTTGTGCGTGCTGCCCCACTCCTCGGGGTTGTCCCAGGCCACGATCGCCTTGTACGTGCCCGCCGGATATCCGAACATGCCCCCGAGCTGGTCGGCGTAGGCCGTGGCCTGGCCGGTGCCGCGCACCTGCTGCACGATCAGGAGATCGGGAGCCTGTACGCCGGAGGTGCCCGTCTTGCCGTCGTCGTCGACCAGCATCGAGGCGAGGTGGTCCGGGCCCGAGACCCGGGTGCACGTGCCGTCGGCGTTGTTCCGCACCAGGTTCTCGATGTTGTTGTTGTAGACCCGTAAGACCCGATCCTCGGCGGCGGTGGGCGCCGCGTGCGCCGGTGCGATCGACGTCGTGGTGAGCGCGACGGCCGCCGCGAGTGCTAACGCGCCAGGCGCTCGATAATGGGATGACATTGTGGCAGATTAGCGATCATTCCGGGCGCTGCCCAGGTCGGCGCCGTTCACAGGTCGGCGAAGAACACCCGCTCATGCACCGCCCGCCAGGGACCGGAACGCGGCACCCACCTCGTGGCGGGCTGCGGTCAAGCCGCCGTCGCTCCATACCGGCCGTTGTCGGTGGCGTCGGGCAGGATCGGCACACCGGATCACGGCGCGAAGGAGATCAAGGTGCCTCCCACCGGCCATCCCTTCCTCAAGGGCATGTACGACGACGCCTACTACCCTCGCCGGCTCGTCGACAAGGGCAGGGACATCTTGCTGCGCCTGTGCGAGCGGATCGAGGCCGAGCGGCCGTCGGACCTCGCGGCACTGTACGTGCTCACGCAGGCGGCGACGGACGAGTTCAACGAGCTGGCGGTCGAGTTCCTGGAGGCCGGCAGCCAGATGGAGACGGTGGCGCGCGAGGTGATCGCCGAGGACTTCTGGTTCGTGGCGACGGCCTACGGGTTCGCGGACGCGGACATGGAGGAGCTGATCGCGACCCGCGACTGGTGACGTGACGGACGCGGCGGAGGGAGTTCAGGGGCAGATGAGTCGGTAGGGCTCGTCGGGCACGTAGCGTTCCCACTCGGGCTCGGTCAGCGAGCGGGCGGCGACCGCGCAGACCTCGGCCCGCGGGTCGGCGGGCAGGCGGATCTCCCACAGGCGCACCCGGCCCTCCGCCTCGGCGGCGGCCAGCTTGGTGCCGTCGGGGCTGAAGGCGAGCGCGGACACGGTGCCCACGTGGTCGCCGACGGGCTCGCCGATCTGCCGCCGGGCGGCAACGTCCCACAGCCGCACGCTGTGGTCGGCGCTCGCGGTGGCGAGCGTCCTGCCGTCAGGGCTGAACGCGACCTCGGAGACCGGGCCCGTGTGTCCCTTGAGACCGTCGCCGATCTCGCGCCGCGTCCCGGTGTCCCACAGACGTACGCTCTGGTCGCGGCCGGCCGTGGCGAGCGTCCTGCCGTCGGGGCTGAAGGCCACACTCGGCACGCCGCCTTGGTGGCCGTTCAGAGGCCCGCCGAGAGCACGCCTGGTGCGGACGTCCCAGAGCCGGGCGTCTCCCGCGCCGGTGGCGGTCGCCATCATCGCGCCGTCCGGGCTGAAGGCGATGGCGCTCACGCCCCGCGGCGACACGTCGTCGAGGTCCGCCCCCGGCTCGCCGGCACGCAGCTCCTGCCCGCTCTTCCGCAGCGTGCGCACCTCCCACAGCTGGGCCGTCCCATCCGTGCCGCCGGTGGCCAGCAGCGCGCCGTCCGGGCTGAACCGCACCCTGTCGACGCGCGGCCCGTGGTCCGTCCGCGGTTCGCCCACCTGCCGTCCGGTGCGCACGTCCCACAGCCGCGCCAGGGCGTCCCAGCCGCCGGTGGCCAGCAGCGTGCCGTCGGGGCTGATCGCCACGGACAGGAACCGGCCCCGCGGGTCCCGGATCCGCGGGCCGGTCAGCCGCCTCGTCCCCACGTCCCACACGCGGACCAGTCCGCTCCCGCCGTCGCCCACCAGTTCGATGCCGTAGGCGTCGGCGCTGACCAGCCTGGTGCCGTCCTGGTCGAAGGCGAGCTCGTAGGTGACCTGGCTGCTGCCCTCCATCGGCAGGCCGGGCGAGCGCTGGTTGAGCGTCTCCCACAGCCGCAGGTCGTTGCCGGCGCTGGCCAGGGTCCTGCCGTCCGGGCTGAAGGCCACGGAGTGGACGTCGCCGCTGTGACCCGTCAGGGGGACGCCGATGGCGCGCCGCGTGCCGGTGTCCCACAACCGTACGGTGCCGTCCGAGCCGGCGCTGGCCAGCATCATGCCGTCGGGGCTGAACGTCAGATCGTTGACGGTCGCCGTGTGGCCCAGCATCGGCTTGCCGATGGGCCGCCGCGATCGCACGTCCCACAGCCGCACCGCGCCGCTGTTGACGGTGGGTGACATCGTGGGATCCCCGTGAGCGCTGGCGAGCGTCTTCCCGTCGGGGCTGAAGGCCACCGCGTAGACGAACATCAGAGGGGTACGCATCGGCGAGCCGATCCGCCGGCCCGAACGCACGTCCCACAGCAGCACGGTCCCGTCGGGTCCGGCGCCGGCCAGCGTGCTGCCGTCGGGGCTGAAGGCGACACTGGGCACGGAGACGGCGTTGCCGCCGAGCGGCCCGCCGAGCTGCCGGTGCGAGCGCACGTCCCAGAGCGCCACCATCCCGTCCCGGCCGGCGCTGGCCAGCATGGCACCGTCCGGGCTGAACGCCACCGCGCCCACGGTGTCGGTGTGGCCGCGCAGCGGTTCGCCGAGCTGCCGGTGCGAGCGCACGTCCCAGAGCACCGCCGTGCCGTCCGGCTCGACGGTGTCGCGGGGAGCGGCGTGGGCGCTGGCCAGGATCGTGCCGTCCCGGTTGAAGGCCACCGCCGTCCCGGCACCCGGGCCCCGCATGGGCTCGCCGAGCTGCCGGCGGGTGCGCGCGTCCCAGAACCGGATCGCGCCGTCGAGGTCCGTGGTGGCCAGCGTGGTGCCGTCCGGGCTGAACGCCACCCCGGAGACCGGACCGCCCATCACCCCCCGCGTGCCGGTGGCCAGCGCGGCGAGCATGCCGTAGCGGGCCTCGGCCCGCGACTGCGGGCTGCCCGCGAAGCGGGCGGCGGCGACGGCCAGCAGCCCCGCCGTGATCGGGTCGGCCTGCGAGAGCCGCTCGCTCTGGCTGCTGAGCACCCTCGACAGCGCGTCCCTACGCTGGTCGTCGAACCGCCCGCTCAGCTGCCGGGCGATGACCCCCGCGATGAGAACGGTCACCAGCAGCGCGACCGCCACCCTGGCCAGCCGTCTGCTCCGCGCGACGCGACGGCGTGCCGCCGCGTCGGCGCAGGCGTCGAGGAAGTCGCGCATCGCGGAGGTCGGCGGTGGAAAGCGCCGCCGATGCTCCCGCCAGTGGGCGTCCGCCCGGAGCAGGCCGTCCAGCCTGGTGCCCTGGTAGAGGAAGGCGGGGTCGCGTTCGCTGCGCAGCCATTCCTCGGCGTCGCGGCGGGCCTGGGCGTACAAGGCGCGGTTGTCCAGGTCCTGCTCCAGCCAGGAGGCCAGCCTCGGCCAGGCCGACAGCAGCAGGTCGTGCGCCGGCTCGACGCTGTCGCCGTCGGCGACCATGAGCCGCCTGTCGATGAACGCCCGCAGGACGGCCTGCGCGTCGTCGCCGCCGGGCAACTCCTGGACGGCGACCTTGCGCCGGGCGACGGCTCCGTCGGTGGTGATGGCGGTCAGCTGCTGGAAGATCGGCTGGACCGCCTCCCGCGCCGTCTCGCCGAGCCCGGCGTAGGCGGCCTCCGCGCTGGTCCGCACGGCGTCGGCGAGCCCGCCGGTGGCCGCGTAGCCGAGCCGGGTCAGCGTGCCACTGTCCTGGTCGCGCCGTTCCCAGGTCAGCAGCATCGCCTGGGACAGCAGCGGCAGCGCGCCCGGCAGCGATCCGGCGTGGGCGCGCAGGTCGTCGAGTATCCGGTCGGTCAGCCCGTTCTCCAGGCTCAGGCCCGCGCGGCCGGCGGGGCCGGTGATGGTGCTGCGCAGCTCCGCCTGGCTCATGGCCGCCACCGTGAACGGCCCGGCGCGCAACGCCGGCACCAGCGGCGGCAGGTCGGCGCACCGGTCCCAGAAGTCGCCGCGCACGCCGATGACGACCAGGCCGGCGGGCCGCCCGTCCGGCCCCGAGGGGGTGCCGGCGATGTCGCCCAGCACGTCCGCGAACGTGCCGGACGCCGCGCCGGCCAGGGTGAACACCTCCTCGAACTGGTCGACGACCAGCAGCACCCGTCCCGTGGAGCCCGCGGCCAGCGCCGCCTGCCGGACCATCAGATGCGCCTGGCCGGGATCCAGGTCCAGCGCGCTCCTGACACCGGCGGGATCGCCGCCGGTCAGCGCGCTCAGCTGGACCGACAGCTCGGTCAGCGGGTCGGCGGTGGGCGTCATCACCAAGGACGGCCAGCGCGCCCATGCCAGGTGCCCGCCCTTCAGGTACGGCAGCAGCCCGGCGCGCAGCAACGAGGACTTGCCCGCTCCCGACGGCCCGGTGACCACCAGCATGCTCGGCGGGTCGAGCCGCCCGGCCAGCATCCCCGCCAGCTGGGCGGTGGCCTGCTCGCGACCGTAGAACACTTCGGCGTCCCGCTCGTCGAACGGCGCCAGCCCTCGGTACGGGCTGCCCCGCCACAGCGGTCCCGGCCGGGCGTTCGGGAAGTGCTGGTGGTACTCGTGGTAGAGCACCGGGCCGATCTTCCCGGTGACCGAGCCGTGCACGATGTTGCCGTGGATGTCGACGTGGTCGCCGCCGTAGGCGATCTCTTCGTCCTGGGGGTCGTCATCCGGAGGCGCCATCGATCTTCCCGATCACGTCCCCGTGGACGACGTTGCCGGAGATCTCGATGTGGTCCCCGCCGTACGTACGCGTCGGGGCGGGCCGCGCCCCGGGCTCCGCCACGACCGGCGCCGTGCGCGCGGCGCCGCCGGATCGCCGGTCGGCGAGCAGCCCCCAGGCCGACGCCCCCAGCCCTGCCAGCGCGACGAACACCCCGATCACGCTGGCCAGTTTGTCCGCGTCGTCCAGCCCCACCCGAGCGAAGTAGACGCCCAGCCCCACCAGGGCCGCCAC
Source organism: Nonomuraea sp. NPDC003201 (assembly GCF_053590415.1). Classification (NCBI taxonomy): domain Bacteria; kingdom Bacillati; phylum Actinomycetota; class Actinomycetes; order Streptosporangiales; family Streptosporangiaceae; genus Nonomuraea; species Nonomuraea sp. NPDC003201. The sequence continues at coordinate 1,917 of NZ_JBSFTC010000022.1, read as the reverse complement.
CCCGAGGCCAGCCCCACCCCATACCAGCACACCTCTCCGCATACCGGCATCATCGGCCAGCCAGCAAGATCACACAATGTGATGACGGGATAACCGTATGGAGATGATGAGTCCCGCGCCAAGTCGTCACCAGGGGAGGTCCAAGTCCGGGGGCGCACCCTGGTGGCATCCCCCGATCAAAGGAGCACCCCATGGCCCCCAACATGCTCGGATTCCGCATCACGCACCGCGCCATGCGCGGCGACGCGCGCCGCCTGGCCACGTTGATGAGCGGGCTCGCCGCCGGTGAGGAGCGGGCGGATCCGGCCCGGCTCCACGCCATCGCCACGTTCGCCACCAAGCTGTGCGCCGGCATCCACCATCACCACCAGGCCGAGGACGACGTGCTCTGGCCCGTCATCGTGCGCTCGGCCGGCGCCGAGGTGGGCCGGTGCTCGCGCTCCTGCTCAGGCTGCTCGACCGCGGTCACCGGCGCCGCCAGGCGCTGATCTTCGGTTACGGCAGGTGACCCCGCCTCTCATGGGCCGCCCGGGCCCAGTGGGGCGAGCCGACCAGTTCCGCGACCTCCTCCGCCCGCGCGTGGTGCCGGTCCGGATCCTGGCCCATCAGGCGCGCCAGGTCTCCGAGCAGCAGCGCGACGGGCCCGGGAGTGACGGACCCGCTGTGCATCCCGGCCAGCTCCCCCTCCCACTGCCGCAGGTTGTGGTAGCAGCGGACGGTCACGACGACCGGCGGCGCGTTGGCCGCACCCACGCGGGCGGCGCGTCGCCGTCGATCTCCGGGCAGCGGCCGATGGCCACCCGCCATCCGCGCTCCCCCAGCTCCGCCGCGAACGCCTCGGCCAGCGCGCTCTAGGGCGTTTCTAAGGTTCGCCGACGGCTGGGTGAAGGTGGGCCGGGTTGGCTGGCGGCAGCCACCGGGCCGGAGGAGCCGGCCGGTCGGGAGAAGGAGACGCGACATGGACCGACGCAAGGCGGGCCTGGCCGCCGGCATGGTGCTGGTGCTGACGATGGGCGGGTCGGGGGCCCTGGCGGCCTCGTCCCAGCGGGACCCCGCCGACGACCCGTGCGCCAAGGTCGCAGCGTGCACGCCTGCCGGGGAGCCGTGCGCCAAGGCGGCGGCGTGCACGCCTGCCGACCTCGCGAAGGCCAAGGCGGCCAAGGCCGCGGAACTCGACGGCAAGTGCTCGCCCGACGTGACGAAGCCCGACGTGACGAAGCAGGACGTGACGAAGCAGGACGTGAAGAAGCAGGACGTGAAGAAGCAGGAGCATCCCGTCGAGGACGGGATGCTGGCCAAGGCGCTGGCGGCCTCGCTGGGCGTCGGGCTCGACCGGGCGACCGCCGCCGAGGAGGAGCTGAACCTCCTCAGCCAGAAAGGCGGGATAAATCCGAAATCACCGGAGTTCGCCGCGATAGCCGAGCGCCTGGGCGTGTCGGCGGAGCGGCTGATCCAGGCGCTGACCGACTTCAAGCGATCCTTCGTACAGGAAAAGGAGATCAGGCCGGACGACGTCAAGACCCCGGGATCCTGACCGCCCGGCCGTCAGCAGGCGCTCAGGGGTGGGCGGCGGCGGGCACAGCGAGGAGAGTGGGATCATGCACGTCCTTGTGGCCGACGACGACGAGGCGGTGCGCCGTTCGCTGACGCGCGCGCTCGCCCGTGAGGGCTATCACGTGAGCACCGCCGCCGACGGCCTGCGCGCCCTGGAGGCGGCCGGCGGCGGGCGGCAGGACGCGGTGGTGCTGGACATCATGATGCCCGGCCTGGACGGGCTGGAGGTGTGCCGCCGCCTGCGCGCCGGCGGCGACCGCACGCCGATCCTGATGCTCACCGCCCGCGACCTGGTCGCCGACCGGGTCGCGGGGCTGGACGCCGGGGCCGACGACTACCTGGTCAAGCCGTTCGCGCTGGAGG